>CAJODC010000028.1 GCA_905233215.1 uncultured Synergistales bacterium | reverse complement strand
GAGACATGCTTCCATTGCAGGTCCGGGAACGCCATCGCGCTCACCGAGAAGCAGTAATTTCTTTCCTGCAAGTTTCCCCATGTCTGACACCTTCCCTTCTGTAAGATTAAAATTTTTCGCTGATATTTTATTCCATTCTGATACACTTTACATTTTCACTTCAACGCATTGGCTAAAGTCCTGCGAGTTCGTCAACCTTTGCCGTGATCTCCTCAATCGTCAGAGTATCACCGCCGAGTCTCGCAACTTCCGCGCCGTCCTTGAAGAACAAAAACGTAGGCTGAGCCATTACTGCCGGTCTGACCATCATTGAAACTCTGCGGTTCTTTGACGTGTCGACTGAACAGAATTTGAACTTCCCTTCATACTTGGGATTGTCCGCTAGTTCGTGGTACTTGGGCATCAATGCCATGCAAGGTCCGCACTTCGGCCCCCAGAAGTCAAGCACTGCCGGAAGCGGACTGTTCTTGAACTCTTCCTCGAAATTCTCCTTCGTGATTTCTGTGATTGCCATTTTTGATTTTCACCTCGCTTTAACTTCTACGGATTAAGCGTATTTTCCTAAATTAGACCTCATAGCGTCAATACGTAATTCCCTGCATTAGAATATTACTATTTTTCGTTATGGCCTAAAAACTCCGAGATTAGTAAAATTCAAAACGCTGATTAAATTTTGTTCCACAAAAGAGTTTCAACACTTTATATTTCATGTTCGTTTGCTTTCAATAAGAAGGCATTTAGTTTTTGGCACGTTTTTTGTGGACGTGCGGTTTTAACAATATTAAGGATGTGAAATTCTATAATGAGACTTGAAATCGGAGCGTTTCACGTCAAAGATATAGTATTCGGCGACAAGACAGCATACAACGCCGGAGTCTTGACAGTGAACAAAGAAGAACTGCTCAAAGTCGTAAAAGAAGATGAGCATATTACGACAGCGGACTTTAGGATCGTACACCCGGGCGACAACACGATACTTTGCCCGGTGAAAGAAGCGGTAGAGATGCGCTGCAAAGTTTCGGGCGGACACGGAATTTTCCCGGGCGTTCTGTCTGAGATGGAAGTAGCAGGGTCAGGCCGTACACACTGCCTTCAGGACTGTTCGTTAATCGTTGTCGGTGAACACGCCGGAGGATTCCAGGACGGAGTCATCGCAATGGGCGGAGAGTATCAGCATCACACGATTTACGGCGACATGGTGAACTTAGTGCTTGTTGCCGACACTGATGAAGATTTTGAACGCCACGAACAGCAGAAGAAAAACCACGCTCTCAGATGGGCAGGAATGAGACTGGCCGAGTACATCGGACAGTGTGTCAAAGACTTAGAGCCTGAAAACATCGAAGTCTATGACCTTCCGTCAATCTATGAGAGAAGCGAAGAAGTCAACAAACTTCCGAGAGTAGTTTACGTATTACAGCCTCAGACACAGATGGAAGCTATGGGCTACAACACGCTGATTTACGGCTGGGACGGTAACCACATTCTTCCGACATTCATGCACCCGAATGAACTGCTTGACGGCTGCATGGTATCAGGCTCATTCATGCCCACGTCATCAAAGATTTCAACGTATGAATTTGCCACTAACCCAATGATCAAAAAGCTCTATGAGCAGCACGGAAAGACCATCAACTTCTTGGGCGTAATCATGTCAACCCTTAACGTCAAAATGGACGAGAAAGTCCGCTGTGTAAAAATGGCCGGACAGATTGCAACCAGTCTCGGCGCACAGGCTGCCGTAGTTGCTGAAGAAGGCTACGGAAATCCCGACGTTGATTACACTGCGATGCTTGTTGAGCTTGAGAGACTCGGTATCAAGACGGTAGGACTCTCGGACGAATGCACAGGGCGTGACGGAGCATCACAGCCCCTCGTGTCAATGAACCCCGCAACTAACGCACTCGTTACGACAGGGAACGTATCACAGCTTTATGAATTTCCTGCAGGCATGGAAGTCATCGGAGAGCTTGAAGCACTCGCGAGAGACGGAAATTCCGGAGGCTGGGAAGGCTGCATAAGGCCTGACGGATCGTTCATCATGGAAAATAACGGAATGTTCTGCGCCAACATGATAAGCGGTTACTCACGCAGGACATGCGCGGATTTCTAGTACAAAGGGGGGAAAAAGAATCATGAAAGCTATACATTACATCAACCAGTTCTTTGCCGGTATAGGCGGAGAGGAAATGGCCGACCAGACTCCAGTTTTTCACGATAAGTTAATCGGCTGCTCGATGATGCTGAACGCTATGTGCAAGCCCGACATCGAGGTTACGAACACGATCGTCTGCGGAGACAACTACATCACCAATCACACTGAAGAGGCACTCAAGGAGATTTTCGCGTTCCTTGACACAAAGGAGTTCGGAATCTTTTTCGCTGGCCCGGCATTCATGGCAGGACGTTACGGAGTCGGCTGCGGTATCATCTGCAAGGCCGTCAGCGAGCGTTATCACGTTCCTGTAATCACGTCAATGAACGAGGAGAACCCCGGCGTTGAAGAGTACAAAGCAGCAGCATACATCTTCAAGGGCGGAAGAAAAGCAACGTTCATGAAGCAGGACGTTACGCCGATGGCAGCATTCGCCAAGAAAATCGCTAAAGGTGAGAAGTTATTACCGGCAGCACAGGAAGGTTACTTCCCTCGCGGTATCAGAATGGAGATTCCACAGCCTGACGGAATCATGGCCGCTGACAGAGTTATTGACATGCTCTTGAAGAAGATTAACGGCGAGCCTTTCCAGACTGAGTTGATCATTCCGAGCATGGAGAAGATTCCGCCCGCAGCACCTGTAAAGGATCTCAGCAAGGCGACAATCGCTCTTGTGTCATCAAGCGGAGTCGTACCCGTTGACAACCCCGACAGGATTCAGAGCGCATCGGCTCAGAAGTGGGGCAAGTACAACATCGCCGACAGAGATAATCTTCCCGAAGGCGTATACAAGACGATACACGCAGGCTTTGACCCGGCGGCAATGTGCGCAGTACCCGACAGAGGAATCCCGCTGGACGCAATGCGCTACTTCGAGAAGCAGGGCAAAATCGGCAAGGTATATGACTGGTTCTATGTTACGGTCGGAACTGGAACAACGCAGGCATTCGCGGCGAAATTCGGCAAGGAAATCGCCAAAGAGCTTCATGATGCCGGTGTTGACGCTGTAATACTCACATCAACCTGAGGAACTTGTACTCGTTGCGGTGCAACGATGGGAAAAGAAATCGAGCGTACAGGTATTCCGGTAACAGTTATGTGCAACCTGATAGATGTCGCAAAAACAGTCGGCTCTAACAGAATGGTTCAGACAGTGTCAGTTCCTTATCCGCTGGGAGATCCCGAACTGAGTCCCGAAGCAGAATGGCAGCTCCGCACTAGCCGTGTTGAAGCAGCTCTCAACGCTCTGGCGACTCCGGTCGAAGAACCAACAGTGTTCCCGTCAAAATTCTAGGAAATAAATTATGCTGGGAGTTGAAAAAATCAGCCCCCAGTATTTTTTATTTTGTCCAAAAATCTGAAAGGAGCTGAAAATTTTATGTCTGACAGCAAGAAATCCAATTCCGTTTATCTAATCTCAATAGCAATAACATTTGCGGTGGTAGCATGGGGACTTTTTGCCCCTGAGAATTTCGGAAACTTCGCAAACGCATTGTTCGGAGGACTGACAAAATATTTCGGGTGGGGCTACCTTCTCACGATGAACAGCTTTGTTGTCTTCTGCATCGTCATGGCGTTCAGCAGATTCCGTAACGTCAGGCTCGGCAGACCCGAAGACAGACCAGAACACAGTAATATTTCATGGTTCGCTATGCTCTTCTCGGCAGGAATGGGAGTCGGACTTGTGTTCTACGGAGCCGGAGAGCCTTTGATTCACTTCGGCAACACTCCGTTCGGAGCAGAACCCGGAAGCATTCAGGCAGCAAGAGACGCAATGCAGATTTCGTTCTTCCACTGGGGGCTTCACCCTTGGGCAGGTTACGCAGTCATAGCAATGCCGATGGCTTATTATCAGTTCAGAAGAAACTCGCCGGGACTCATAAGTTCGTTATTCATTCCGATTTTCGGAGAGAAAGTTGTTGACGGCTGGTTCGGAAAATTCATTGACGTTCTTGCCATCTTCGCAACTCTCGCAGGAATCACAACTTCGCTCGGTCTCGGAACGTTACAGCTCAACAGCGGTCTCAATGAAATCATGGGCGTTGACCGTACAACGTTCATACAGGTAACAATCATAATCATTCTCGCAGTGCTTTACACTGGATCGGCTGTTCTCGGAATCGATAAGGGCATAAAGTTTGTGGCGAATCTCAACCTGTTAATATGCCTCGTTCTGATGGTCGTATTGTTCGCTGTAGGACCTTCGCTCCCGATACTTGAGTCATTGATGACAGGTATCGGCGATTTCGTCAGCGGTCTCGTAAAAGAAAGCTTCATGATGGCGCCTTACGGAGGCAAATACGCAGATCATCTCAAGAATTGGACGCTGTACTATTGGGCGTGGTGGATCGCTTGGGCACCTTTCGTGGGCTCTTTCGTTGCGAGAATTTCGCGCGGAAGGACTATCGGCGAATTTGTCGCAGGCGTTCTCATCGTTCCGGCTTTGGGGAGCTTCACATGGTTCGCAATTTTCGGGACTAGCGCACTTCATCTTCAGTTAGTGAAAGGCATCGACATTGCAGCTCAGGTAACAAAAGATATTTCTGTCGGAGTTTTCGCTCTCTACAAGTATTACCCTCTGGGCTTCATCATGTCCGTAACAATGCTCGTGTTAATCACAACGTTCTTCGTAACGTCCGCCAATTCGGCAACGTTCGTCCTCTCAATGTACTCGAATCACGGCGACCTTAACCCCTCAAAATCAAAGATGGGTGTCTGGGGAATCTTAATGGCTGCCCTTGCAATCGTCCTTTTGATGACCGGAGGACTTCAGAACTTGCAGACGATTTCATTAACGGCTGCTCCTCCTTTCGCAATCATCATGGTGTGCGCGTGCTATTCGCTGTGGAAGTCGCTGGTCAAAGATGAACACGAAGGAAAATTGTAGTATCATCATAGGCACAAAATAAATAGAGGAGTGCTTGCAATGTCGGATAAAGGGCAGAAGCTCAGAGCTATTCCGGGAATGGACATAGTGCTTGAGTATGAATGGGTGCAATCGTGGCTTGAAAGGCTCGGACGAATGAGAGTGAAGAGAATCATCAACAATGAATTGACGCAGATAAGGCGATCGATTCTTGACGGCGATTCGGAATTTTCGCCTGACACTTTCAAAGCCTCTTGTCTTGATGCGCTGGCTTCTGCCTCACGTCCTTCATTGAGGCGGGTAATCAACGCTACAGGAGTCGTGATTCATACGAACTTGGGACGCTCATTGATTGCTCCTGAAGCAGTTTCGGCCATGAGCGAAACAGCATCGTGTTACAGCAATCTTGAATACGACCTCAAAGCAGGTTCAAGAGGTCAGAGAAATTCACACGTTGAAGATATGCTGTGTTCGTTGACTGGAGCAGAGGCTTCACTTGTCGTCAACAACAACGCTGGAGCGGTGATGCTCGCATTGTCGGCACTGTCGAAAGGCTCAGAGGTCGTTGTGTCGAGAGGCGAGCTTGTCGAAATCGGAGGCTCATTCAGAATCCCTGACATCATGGAACTGTCAGGAGCGACTCTTCATGAGGTCGGCACAACAAACAGGACTCACCTCTTCGATTACGAACGTGCAATCAATGAGTCAACAACGATGTTGATGAAAATTCACCCGTCAAATTTCAGGATAGAGGGCTTCACTTCATCGCCGGAGAGAAAAGAGCTTGCCAGACTCGCTCACGAAAAAAATTTAATCTTCATGGAAGATGCCGGGAGCGGTCTTCTTGTTGACACTGAGATAATCGGACTTCCTGCCAACACTGGAGAGATCAGCATTCGTGCCTGTCTTGAGTCGGGAGCTGACATCGTTACGTTCTCAGGCGATAAGATACTCGGAGGGCCTCAGATAGGCGGTATTGTCGGCAAAAAGAAATTCGTTGACCGTCTCAAAAAATACCCTTTGGCACGTGCGTTAAGGTGCGACAAGGTAACGCTGGCAGGTTTCGAGGCAACACTGAGGCTCTACAGTCAGGGAAGATTCGATGACATTCCAACGCTGAGAATGATTCGTGCTGACAATGACGGCATGAGGTTACAGGCCGAGTCGCTAGCGTCAACTCTGCGTGAAAGGGTCAAAGCTGAGATTAGAGTCGTTGAGACTGATGACGCTACCGGCGGAGGCTCTTGCCCTGAAATCAAGCTCAAGGGCTGGGGAGTCTCGCTGAGGCATGAGTCATATGGTGCCGGTTACGTTCAGAAGTTACTGCGAGGGCTTGACGTTCCCATTCTCTGCGGTGCTAGAGATGACGAGATCGTGATTCATGTCCGAACACTTCAGAGCGGAGACGCTGAGAGCATCGCCGAAAGTCTGGAGGGCGTGTTCCATGCGTGAAATTTCGCTCGTACTCGGCACAGCAGGACACATTGATCACGGCAAAACAGCTCTCATCAACGCATTAACGGGTGTCAACTGCGACCGCCTCATTGAGGAACGCAAGCGCGGAATCACAATCGAACTCGGTTTCGCTCCATTGAAACTCGATGACGGTAGAGTCGTCAGCGTTATTGACGTTCCCGGCCATGAAAAATTCATTCGTCAAATGGTCGCAGGGGCTTCAGGGATTGACGCTGCACTTCTCGTGATTGCCGCTGATGAGTCCGTTATGCCTCAGACACGTGAACACCTCGCAATCATGGAGCTTCTCGGAGTTCATGACGGACTTGTAGCGGTAACAAAAATCGACAGAGTCAAAGATGATGAAGGAATGGTTGACCTTGTTGTTGACGATGTGAGGGACTTCGTGAAAGGAACGTTCCTTGAAGGTAGAGCGGTCGTGCCTGTTTCCAGTGTTACGGGAGAAGGGCTTGACGACTTGAGACGGGAAATTACAGCGTTGATTGACCGAGTGAAAGTCAGACCGAGAAGCGGAGCGTTTTTTCTGCCGGTTGACAGGGCGTTTACGATTTCGGGATTCGGGACTGTCGTTACCGGGACCGCCTATCACGGAACAGCAAGACCAGCCGACAAAATCGAGGTGTTGCCGTCAGGGCGTGAGGGAAGAATCAGAACTCTTCAGGTACACGGTCAGAATGTCGAAAACGCTTACGCAGGACAGAGAGTGGCCGCTAATCTCGCAGGGATTGATATTGACGAAATAACGCGTGGCGATGTCGTCTGTAGCAAAGGAATTTTCAGACCGACAAAATGCTTCGAGTCTGTCGTGAAAATTCTCCCAAACGTCAAAGAACCCGTCAGGCATTGGCAGAGAGTCCACGTCTGCACAGGAACATCAGAAGTCCTCGCAAGGGTCTCGCTTCTCAACACAAAGCAGATTGAGCCGGGAGAAACTCAATCGGCACAGCTCGTACTCGAAGAACCTGTTGTGTGTACTTACGGTCAGAGATTCATTCTCAGGTTCTACAGTCCTTTGAACACAATCGGCGGAGGCGAAATCATCTATCCTTATTCCTACAAGCCAAGAGGAGCGGCGTTGCGTTCAAAAATTCTCGGACGCATCGAAAACTTGAAGTCAGCAAAAACTCCCGAAGACAGATTCTCTTTCCTCATCAATGACGCAGGAAGCATGACGAAATCTGAAGCCTTGCAGGTTTTGCAGGACACTCAGGAGAGACTCGACTCAATAACGGAAAAGTTATCATCGGCCGGAAAAATCGTTATTGCCGACAATGTGATAATGTCCGAAAATTACTGCGGTGAAATCATGAACGCTCTCAAACAATCAGTAACTCAATATCAGAATCATTATCCTTCTGAAGCAGGTATGCCTCTCGAAGATGCTAACACTTCACGGGCTGTTGTGAACTTGGCGGTATCAAGAGGCGTGATTGTTGTTGACGGAAACAAGCTTCACACGCCTGATTTCGTTCCGCAGAATGACGAGGCATTCAACGCAATGACAGAGAGCGTCAAAAAAATCTGCATGTCTCACAAGTGGCAGATGCTAACGATTGACGAACTCAAGAAAGAATTGAAACTGCCCGAAAAAGTTTTCACGAAAATCATTCAGGCCATGAGGAACAATAACTCTCTCGCTCTCATTCCCGAGGGCTACGTGTTAATCCGTGAACTTGAGGACGAAATGAGGAACATTCTTCGTGGCTTGGGGACTCAAATAACACTCGCTCAAGTCCGAGACTCGACAGGAAGCACAAGAAAATTCATTCTCCCTATACTCGAATATTTTGACAGCAAGGGTTACACGAGAAGGGCCGGTGATTATCGTGTCGTGCTGTGATGATTCTCAGGTCGGCAAGAAGAGACTCACAGAACTTTCACACACAAGCGGGTGAGCGGCCAAGATAGGTCCGGCGGATCTACAGAAAGTTTTATCGGGAATACCTCAAGTTTACGGCGACAGGATTCTTGCTTCTTGGGGAGGAAATGAAGACGCTGCCGTTTTTGAGCTTGACGATAAACGCTACGGAATTTTGACGGTTGACTTCATCACGCCCGTTGTTGATGATCCGTTTAATGTATTCGCTATGGGAGGAAGGCCGATTGTCGCTCTTAATGTCGTTTGTTTCCCGACAAAGTATCTTGAGCTTGAAGTTCTGCAAAAAATCTTAGAGGGTGGTTTTGAACGTGTCAGAAGTGCTGGAGCGTTTCTTGTCGGAGGACACAGCGTTCAGGACGATGAGCCGAAATACGGACTTGTTGTTTACGGCGAGGCTGAGAAGTCAAAACTTTGGCGTACAACTGGAGCGCATGAAGGCGACAATCTCATTCTCACAAAACCTATCGGAACAGGCATAGCGATAACGGCAATCAAGGCCGGAATGATTGAGGACGAGTCGACAAGAACAGAGGCAGCCGACAGCATGATGAAACTCAACATGATAGAATTGCCCGATGAGCTTCACACGGCTGTACACGCAGGGACTGACGTAACAGGCTTCGGGCTTGCCGGTCATCTCTCGGACATGGTGAACGGCGGTCTAAACTGTGAAATCAATCTCAAGTCCCTTCCGTCAATCACTGGAGTGAAAGACCTTGCCGACATGGGATTAGTCCCTGAAGGAGCGTATCGAAACATGGCCGCTTTTCAGGATAATGTTGATGTTGACGGCCAGTTTCAACAGGCTGACGTTGACATGGTATATGACGCTCAGACATCGGGAGGCTTGCTTCTAGCGGTTGACCCTGAAAAATCATCGGCGGTTCTGAATCACATAAGGCAGAAAGGCTTTGAACGAGCTGAAATTATCGGAACGTTCACGGCTGGAACAGGCAGAATAATTTTGAGTGAAGGAAGGTTTTAACATGAGGAAATTTTTAGCTTTGCTGATTGTCGTGTTGTCGGTGAGTTCAGTTTTTGCCGCAGGGGACGATCTTTTTCAGACGGCGTTGCTTCAGTCGTTAATGCTGGGAGAATATGACGGCGTTATAACGGTGAAGGAACTCAAGACTTACGGCGATACCGGCATCGGAACATTTCAGGGCGTGAACGGCGAACTGATAATGACAGGCGGAAAAGTCTATCAGGCTTTGTGGGACGGAAGCGTAAAGATTGCTTCAGATGATGAGACAATCCCGTTTGCGAACGTTACGTTTTTTGACGCTGACATAACACAGAAGGGAATAAACGCCGGAGATATTACCGCACTGAAGGAGATTATGACATCATCAGCCCATGAGCATGGCCGTAATCAATTCTACATGGCAAAAGTCAGCGGCTTAATGCCTCATATCCTCGTCCGCAGTGAGCTTAAACAGGAAGAGCCGTACAAGCCGTTAAATGACGCTCTCAAGACTGACCAGCGCGAGTTCACCTACAGCGATATTCGAGGGACAATCGTTGCGCTTTACTGTCCTGACTACATGAGCGGCCTCAACACAGCAGGTTGGCACCTTCATTTTGTGTCTGATGACGGGACAAAGGGCGGCCATGTCCTTGAAGTTTCGGTTAAAGACTGTCTGCTTGAAATGGACATAATCAGCGGTTTCAATATGATTGTGCCTAACCGAAAAAGTTTCAACGACAAAGAATTATCAGTAAACATGCAGGAAGAAATACAGCAGGTAGAAGGAAAATAATTAAGGAGGAATTTGTAACAATGGAAAAGCATGAACTTGTTATCATCGGAGCAGGCCCGGCAGGAATGTCGGCGGCAATTTACGGAAGACGAGCAGGACTTGACGTTCTTGTTCTCGAAAGGAAAGCTACAGGCGGTCAGATCAACATCACTGACGAGATCGAGAATTATCCCGGAGTCGCTCACGCTACAGGGCCTGAAGTCGGCGACCTTCTCAAGAATCACGCGCTGAAGTTCAACACCGAGTTCAGAATGATTGACGACAGCAAGGTTGAATTACGAGGCGACAAGAAAATAGTAATCGCACGCAAGAATGGACAGAATACCGAGATCGAAGCCGAAGCCATCATAGTTGCTACAGGCGCACACTTCAGGAGACTCGGCTGTGAGGGCGAAGCTGAACATATCGGTCAGGGCGTGAGCTTCTGTGCTGTATGCGATGGAGCGTTCTTCGAGGACTTGGAGGTTGCCGTAGTCGGAGGCGGAAACACAGCGGTTGAAGAGGGCGGATACCTCACGAAATTCGCGTCGAAAGTCTACATCATTCACCGCCGTGATGAGTTCAGAGCCGACAGAGCAGCAATCGCTCAGGCACTGGCTAACCCGAAGATTGAACCGGTCTACAATACAGTTGTCGAAAAAATCGAGGGCGATGGAATGGTTGAGAACCTCGTGTTGAAGAACGTCAGAACAGGCGAAATCAGCAACCTTCCTGTGTCGGGCGTGTTCATGTTCGTAGGACAAGAGCCTGATGACGATTGCGTACGAGGACTCGTCAAGGCCGAAAAAGGCGGCTGGATCATCACGAATGACCACATGGAGACTTCAGTTGAAGGCATCTTCGCAGCCGGAGACGTTCGCAGCAAGTATTTACGTCAGGTCATCACCGCTGCTGCTGACGGTGCAGTTGCCGCTATGGCTGCAAGCTCGTACATCAATGAGCAGTTACATCTTCGCTCGACACTCCTTGAGCCTGATGAGGTCAAAGCATTCTTCTACTCAAGCATCGATCAGGCACAAGTCGCTTTGTCGAACGCTGTCGAGAAAGCAGCAAAGGCAAAAGGCGTGAAAGTTCCGATGATTGACGGTTACAGGAACGCAAGAATGACCGAGAAACTCGCTCTCACCGACAAGATGCCAGCAATGGCGACAATCAAGAAGGGTGTTGTCGACAAAGTCGTAACGCTGAAATCAGAAAGCGAAATCGAAAGCGCATTGGCATAAATTATCCCCCCGCTGACAAAAGCGGGGGGTTCCTAATTCAAAATACCCGGTACTTTTCTGTAATCTTCACGGAAAAATTCTCACTTATCCTGTATATTCACAAAATAAATACAAATTGAGATAATATAGCCTAACAATTCCCAATTTCAAGAAAGGAATGATAACTCTGTTTAACGGTACAACAATAGTATGTGTGCGCAAAGGCTCAAGAGTCGCTATGGCCGGTGATGGTCAGGTAACACTCGGCTCTCAGGTCATCAAGTCAACCGCAAGGAAAGTACGCACTCTCTTAGACGGGAAAATTCTCACAGGCTTCGCAGGGTCAACGGCTGACGCTATGACTCTCCTCGAAAAGTTTGAGGACTGTCTCGAACAGGAAAAAGGCGACCTCATGCGCGGAGCGGTGAAACTCGTTCGTGAATGGCGGCTCGATAAGGCACTGAGGAGACTCGAAGCAATGATGTTAGCCGCTAACACTGAGATGACGTTATTACTGTCAGGCGCAGGCGATGTCCTCGAACCTGAAGGGGCTGCCGCGTCAATCGGTTCCGGCTCAGGTTACGCTCTGGCCGCCGCAAGGGCATTGTGCGAGGCAACTGACATGAAGCCCGAAGACATTGCAAGACGTTCAATCGAACTTGCATCGGAAATTTGTATCTACACGAACAATAACATAATAGTAGAGGTACTTGGCGAATAATGACTACTGTAACAAAAAGCAACAAGCTCAATCCCGATTTAACACCATCAAAAATTATCGAACACTTGAACCGTTACATCATAGGTCAGGACAAGGCGAAACGTTCAGTGGCGATTGCCCTCCGCAACAGAATCAGAAGAAGGGCACTTCCTCCCGAAATGTCTCATGAGATCATGCCGAAAAATATACTCATGGTCGGCCCTACAGGCGTGGGAAAAACTGAAATCGCAAGAAGGCTCGCTACACTGTCGAACGCTCCTTTCGTCAAAGTCGAGGCAACAAAATTCACGGAAGTCGGCTACGTTGGACGAGATGTTGAGACGATAATCCGGGACTTGACGGAATTTGCGGTCTCAATGGTGCGCAAGAGAATGATTGAGGCAGTCCAAAAGCCTGCTCTCGAAAAGGCTGAACAGAGATTGCTTGATGCCATGCTCCCGAAGCCCGAAAAGAAATTCTCGATGCCAGAGTTCATGAAAGCGTTTACAGGAAAAGATGAAGATGAAAACAAAGAGGACTCCGATGAAAACGCTATTGAAGCAGAAAAGAACGAACGCACAAGAAAACGCTTCCTGAAGATGCTCAGAGACGGTAAACTTGATGGCCGTGATGTTGAAATAGAAGTGAACGACAGCACATCGCCCATTTCAGTTTTTGGTGCGCCCGGCGTTGACATTCTCGGAATGGGTATCAACATTAACGAGATGCTCGGCGGTATCATGCCCAAGAAGACCAAGAAGAGAAGCATGAAAGTCAAAGAGGCTTTGCGCATTCTTCAGCAGGAAGAAGCAGAAAAGTTAATTGACACTGAGGCGATGTCAAAGGAAGCGTTAGACCTCGCTCAGGAGGACGGAATAGTTTTCCTTGACGAGATCGACAAAGTTGTCGTGAAAGGCGGAAACTCTCACGGCCCTGACGTAAGCCGTGAAGGAGTACAAAGAGATTTGCTGCCGATAGTCGAAGGCTCTGTAGTTCAGACACGTTACGGCCCCGTCAAGACAGATCACATTCTTTTCATCGCTGCCGGTGCTTTCAGCGGTGTAAAACCGTCAGACTTGATTCCTGAATTGCAGGGAAGATTCCCGATTCGTGTTGAACTTGAACCGCTGACGATTGAGAACTTGAAGAGAATTTTGACCGAACCTGAGAACAGTCTGATTCGTCAGTACGAGGCGTTAATCTCGACAGAAGGAACGGAGCTTACGTTCACGGACGAAGCGACTCAGGAAATCGCACGCCTTGCGCACAAAATGAACTCCGAAATGGAGGACATCGGAGCGAGAAGACTTCACACGATGATGGAGCAGTTGCTTGAAGAAATCAGCTTCAACGTCTCAGACATGGCCGAAGAGAAAATCGAAATCACAGCGGACGTTGTAAGGGAAAAATTGAGCAAGCTGGTCGAAAACAGAGACATAAGGCGTTATCTTCTGTAGGCAAGAGGTGAGAGAGATGTCAGAAAATTTACCGCACGATAAAGCACTGAATGATTTGCTCAAAAAGACACGAAGAGTAGCACGAGCGTTTCAGTCAAAACGGGAGGGAGAGCCTCTGAATTATTACCACCTTGCCGAAATGCTCTCGGAATTTTCGACAGCTAATGTCTACATTGTCGACATGTCAGGGCGTTTGCTGGGTTATCACTGGCTGCCCGATTACACGTCAAAGGCATTGTCCGAGAGTTTCCGTGACGGAGTGATGCCCGATGAGTTTGTTGTGAGAATGAACAGATGCAGGGACTCGGAGATTCATGACGAGGACGCGCCGTTATTCGATGACGATTACGAGGGAGAGAAGCCCGAAAAGCATTTGCTGTACGCTCCTGTCATAGGTGCAGGGGCTGAGAGGCTCGGAACGATAATGCTTGTGCGTGAGAAAGTGCCGTTCAACGTTGAGGACATACTGCTTGCCGAATACTTGGGAATGATTGCAGGGATTCAGATTTTGAACGAGAGAGCGAAAGTTCTTGAGGAAACAGCGAGAAGCCGTCTAAGCGTTCAAATGGCAATGAGGGCTTTATCGTATTCGGAACTTGAGAGCATGAAGCACATCATTGCCGAACTGAACGGCCCTGAAGGCGTAGCGATTGCCTCAAGAGTCGCGGACAGAGTCGGCGTAACAAGAAGCGTAATCGTCAACGCATTGAGGAAACTTGAGAGTGCCGGACTGATTGAGAGCAGGAGTCTGGGCATGAAGGGTACGTACATCAAGATACTGAGTCCGTTATTGCTTGAGTATCTCGACAAGCCGAAGGACAGTGATGAGAGATGACCATGCTTCATGTTTCGGCAGGAGCGTGTTTGTTGTCTTTCGTCCTTATGTTTTTGAGCTTAGCTCGTTTCTTTTGGATTATGTATCGTGATAAGTATGAGGCGGAAGACCGATACGTAACACGCTCGGAAGTTTACCGTATCGTGTGTTCCGAGCTAAAACCGATAGTGGAAGAAGCAATAGCGAAGGCACTGGCTGCAAAGAAGTCAGGTGATGAAAAATGACAAGTCAGGACAACACAAGGTATGTTACTGTAGAGATGTTCAATTATGGAGTGGCAGCTATCAACCAAAGGCTGGACAAGATTGACCAGACGATGACGGAGATGCGCTACGAAATACGTTACAACGCAAGGGATATTGATCATTTGCAGACTTCAGTATACTGGGGATTTGCACTTCTTGGGATAATTATTGCGTTGGTTCAGTTGTTCAAGCGAGAAAAGAACGAACAGCCAAAACAAGAAATAACACGCTCAGATGTTCAGTCAATGATAGACGCAGCAATATCAAAAGCATTAGGCGTTAAGAATCAATAACATTACCAACAATGCCGGGACTCAAAGCTCCCGGTTTTTTTTGCCTCAAAATAACGCCTCAACAATTTCCCTTCAAGCATCATCATATAGTCCGTCATAAACTCAAAATCAGGACTCCCTTTCTCATCAACTGGCAGCAAAATTATTTGTCTCCTCATTCTTGAATCGCTGAACTTGTAGCCGTAGTTGTATTTGCGCTTCTGTTTCTTTATCACCGTCTTCATGAAGAGGTAAATATACTTGTTTCCCTCATGGCCTTTAACGTGAAGGCGTTTAACATCGTCAGAGAATACCGCTCTGTAGGGGTGATAAAAACTTTCAGCGACACTCCCGTTGTAGTTCACTCCCAAAACATTTCTGTCAATCGAAGCGTTGCCCTCTCTGATGAAAGCTGTTACGCCGTTGTTAGTGTCAGACGCTCCGACAAAAGGCACATAGCCTCCTGTCATGTCTTCTTTGCGGAGTCTCTTTCCCGGAAGTATCTCGAAGATTTCTCCGATGTAGAATATCCGCCATTCTAGTGGTTTTTCTCTAAGTATTTCGCGGGGGGGGGGCATAAGCGAATTTACTGACAGTGTTGAAGTGTATTCGTTGACGAGTCGTCTTTCTTCTTGGCGCATGTATGACTCCATGAAATCATAATCAATATCTCCGTCTTCATTCACTGGAAGCTGGACAACAAGTCTCTTCACTCTCTTGCTTGAACACATCTGGTTATACGAAAATTTGCCTTTGACACTGAGATTGATTGCGGTGATGATGAACTTCATGTGATACTCGTTCATGCTGAATTTAGGCGTTAATATATTAACACGGCCATGTGATACCGAGTAAAATTCATAGCCGTGAAAAAACGCTTTCCCAAACATGTCAATGCTTATCGCGTTTTTAGCGTAAAGCCTCGAACGTTTACCGCCGTTTTTGATGAACTTGCAGATTCCGTTGTTGTTGAAACCGGCGGAAAGCAACGGAAATTTACCCTCTTCGGCCCTGTCAACCTGAGTATCGCCAACAGGCAGCGAGACATCAAAGAGTTCACCCAAAAAGAAGCTCCCCCATTTCCGGCCGTCAAGAGGCTCCGTTTCAGTCAGTCAAGTACTGTCTCCCTCATTGCCTCCGAAAAGATAGCCCCTACCGTGTACTATCATGTTGAACTCGAATGTCAAATAGTCCGCTAGGCTGTCAGAAAAATCTCTCTCGCCGGGTATCTCATCGTTGTAGTAATAGAACGAGTGCAGCCATTCATCACCGTCTTCAATTTCAGTCTCGACCATGAAGTCGGACGGAACGTTTTTGTTTTCGCCTCGCCAGCACTCAAGCAGGTATTCACGGCGTTGGTCTGAACGTTCTGTCGGTGAAATTTTGTTCGTGTGCATCTTGACAACATAGCCGTCGTCCTGAAAGTTTATGAACTTGACTTTTTTGTCGACCGGGTGAGGCACTCCAGCCGTGAACACAGCGATACACGGAACTGTTCCGACTCCGTAGAAAGTATCTTTGTTGAGACTGATCACGCCCTCTAAGGTATGCCCTCGCAATATCTCGGACTTTATGCGCCTGTCATCTTTCGTCTTTCCTATCATCGCTGAAACAGGAACTATCACCGCCGCTCTTCCTCCGGGCGTTAAGCTCTGTAAAAGCCTTATGGTGAAAGCAAGTTCCGACAAGTCAGCGGTCTTTGATGTCTTGGCCTGTGAGTAAGGAGGATTCATGAAGCCCACGTTGATTCCCTTCTGCTGAATTTTCACAGGGTCAGCCTTCAGGAAATCTTCACAGGTTATGTTGCTCTGTCCGTCACCGTGCAAAATCATGCTCGCCGTTGCCATCGAGAACATGTCATCACGCAGTTCAATTCCGTAAATCTGTCTCGTTCTGATGCTGTCTCTCTGTGCGTCATTTTCGGCAAGGCTCAACATTCTGTGCATTCCGGCAATCAGGAAGCCCCCTGTACCGCAGCAGGGGTCAAAAATTACGTCATCGGCTCTCAGGTCAACGAGGTCGCAGAATAATTCAGTGATGTGTCGGGGAGTTATGACCACTCCGAGAGATTGAGCGTTTCCGCCCGTGTACCTGATGAACTCGCTGTAGAAACGCCCGATATAATCCTCTGACGTAAAATTTCTGCATACCTTCCTGTCGATGAAGTCAGCAAAAAATTTCAACGGTGTCATGTCTAGGTCGGCTCTCACCGTGTTCAACACCGGCCTGTTCTTGATGAAAGTGAACTGCTCTTTTATGCGTGTCAATTTCACTCCCGGCGGAATGCTTGCGTGTCTCAAGCTGTCCTCGATGTAGCCGTAGAGTATTTTCCCGTCAGTGTTCACGCTGTCGCCCTTGAGCTGATCCAGTGTGAAGCCGTGACTCTTCTCCATCAGTGCCAGAAGAATCGCAGAGACTGCCAGAGGCTTGTCGTGTTCTCCTAAATTGCCGTAATTCCGTAAGTATTCGTGAAGCTCACCGGCAACTTTCTCGATACCGTCAAGTTCACAGCAGGTAGGAGCAAAAATTTTTTCCGTCATATCAGCAAAAAAAACAGGCAAGGAAAACCTCCCTGCCTGCCCCGAAATTTCACCGGCTTATTTCTTTGATTTCGCGGGAAGTGCTTTGCGGTTAGCTCCGCCCTTCTTCTGTGTTGATACTTCGTCTTCAATGTGGAACTGTGAGAGAGACTCGGTGATGCTCTCAACAAGTCCGGTCTGGACAACAGCTCCCTGTGCTGCCCTCTCAGCGATTAGAGCGGTCTCGTCCATGTCGTTCTTGATGCTCTCGAGATGCTCAAGAATTTCGGTTGTCGCCTTCGTTACGTTGTCGATTCCAGCGGCGATCTCACGGCTTGAGGCTGCCTGCTCCTGAGCGACTGCGGCGATGTTCTGGATACGGTCATTCGCCTTATCGATCTGTCCGATTGCCTCAGCGAGCGAATCCTGCGCTCCGTTGGCCTTCTCTGTCGTCTCGTCAAGCAGTACCGCTGTCTCATCGCTTGAGGATTTCGTCTCTCTAACGCTTATCTGAAGAGACTCGATGAGTCCTCTGACGTTCTCTGCGGCACGGCTTGAGTCTTCAGCCAGTTTCCTTACCGATTCGGCTACGACTGCGAATCCTCTTCCAGCTTCACCGGCTCTTGCTGCCTCGATTGCCGCGTTGAGTGCCAAAAGGTTCGTCTGGTCGGCTATTGATGTGATCTCACCGATGAACTCGCTGATCTTGTTGGAGTTCTCGACAAGTTCCTGAAGTTTCTCTCCGCTTTCCTTCGTCTTTCTCTGAAGGATTACGATGTTTGCGATTGCCTCTTTGACTGTGTCAACCGCGCTTCCTGTTACTGTCGTCATGTTCGAGATGAACTCGGCGCAGTCTGTAGCTGCCTGTGCGCTTGTCATTGAAGCCGCTGACATTTCCTCTGTTCCAGCGTTGGACTCCTGAAGCGATGAAGAGTTGCTCTCCATGAGTTTGACGACGTTGGCGACGCTTGAGCGTACGTTGTTGGCGTAATCGAGGTTCTTTCCTGCGTCTTCCTTCATTGAGGCGGCTTTCTCGTGGCTTTCAACAGCAAGCCCTCTAATGTCGCCGATTGCCGTGCTGAGTGAGCCGAACATGTCAGCAAGAGCATCGCCCAAGTGTCCGAGTTCGTCCTTGCCTTCATAGTGGAAGTCGCCTCTTGTGATTGACATATCGCCGTTCTTAGCGTTACCGCAGAGTTCAACAACACGTCCGAGAGGAGATGAGATTGATTTCGCTATGTAGAGAGCGATGGCGATACCCATGACGATTGCCGCTCCGGCGAGGCTGAGAACGAGAGTCATTGTGCTTCCGAGTGAGTCGAACGCTCCCTGTGAAAGGTCAACGATTCTCTGAGTGCCTGCGTCAGTGATCTTGTTGGAGATGTTGACGAGGTTCAGACCGTCAGCGAGAAGTGCAGCGAATGCCGGTTCTGTCTGCGTGAACGATGCGAGAACGTCATTAAATCCGTTCTTGAGGGTCGTGAATGTGCTTCTGCCCTGAGACATGAGGTCTTTGATTTCCTTGAAGCGTGAGCCCTCGTAGAATCTGTTGTATTGATTTTCACCGTTGACGATCTGCTGAACGATGTCATTCATCATCTTAGCGTCCCTAGTGTCGAGAGCGACCGCGTAATTTCTCGCCGTTACAGCGAATGCCGTTGTGAGTGCTTCGGCCATGCGTATGCGGTTAATGTCGGTCTCTAAATCTGCGTTCTCAAGATTCGTCTTGAGCTTGTCGAGAGTAACCTGATACTGCATGTCAACAACGCTTGTCAAAAGGTCGATCATCTTGTCGATTTCCTTGTTGAGTGTCGCTGAGACTGTACGCTTTGTGCGAATCATCTGGAACGTCTTGCTCATTGTCGACTCTGTGTTGCGTATTATGTTCTCCATTTCCGGGAGACTTTCCAGAGCCTTCAAAGGATTTCCGGCGGCTTGGCTTTGAGCGTACATTTGCTTTCCTTTTTCCAGCGATGTCCGCAAGGTAGCCATATACCCCGTCAAGCGTTCCATGTCCTCATCGCTTTCAGAGAACTTCAAATCCCTGACACATGCACGTATCCAGCTTATTGTGTTTGTGAGTTCTACAGCGAGCTTGACCGTGTTGTCGACAACAAGCTGAAGGTAAGCGACATCAGACTGAACTGCTGAAATGCTCGTCCACGAGAAGAAGACGGCGACACCGAAAAGCGCGAGGACAATCCCGAAACCTATTGTGAGTTTGCCCGTGATCTTGAAATTGTTTAACATAAAAAGTATCTCTCCTGTTAATGAAATTTTGTAAAACGAAACCGAAAACCTTTTAGCGCAGTAAAAACTTATGCGTCAGGGGCGATCCCCTCCTTAGCCATGAGCCACGAAAGAGCCGCAAAAGTCTTCGAGTCCCGTATTTTTCCTTCACGAATCATAGCCGGTACGTCAGTGAGTTTCACTTCGTACACTGATACGTTTTCGTCTTCGTCTTGGGGCAGTGATGACCGTGTGAGTCCTTCGGCGAAAAACAATGTGAAAAGCTCGGTACAGAATCCCGGCGAGGCGTAAAATTCCCCTATCCTGTAGAGCTTCGATGCCTTGACGTTGAGTTCCTCCTGCATTTCGCGTTCGGCTGCCTCGTAAGGATCTTCGCCCTTTTCGATTAGACCGGCGCAGACTTCGAGCGTCTCTTCATGGACGGCGTATCTGTACTGTTTCACCAACAGCACGGTTTTTTTGTCCGTGAACGCAATCATGCCTACTGCTGGTTTATGTTCGACAACTTCGCGCTTTGCTTTATGGCCTGACGGAGTGAGTACTTCATCGCATCGGACGCTGAGAATCTTACCGTCAAAGATTCTGTTTTCTTTAACGCAGACTTCCTCAATGTTGCTTTGTACTTTTTCTTCCGGCATAAGAACACCTGCCCTTTACTATTTACTGAGAGTTTTGCTAATTATAGCGCATATTCTGAAATTTAGGGGTTTGCCCTGATACCTAATGCCCATTCTTTTCCCGACATTTTTCTTTTTCCCTCGCTCTGAACTTCAATGACTTCAACGCCGAAATCATCGCACATCAAAACGGGTCTGCCGTCAATAATTTTGACTGAACCTTTTTCGCCGTCAACATCACGCCTCAATTCAGCCCGCCAAATTTTGACTCTCTTTCCGTTTAGAATGACGAAAGCACCGCCGGACATGTCGAGAGCCCTGACAGTATTAACGAAACGTTCAGCCGGAAAATTGAATGATAACTCAAGTTCTGATTTCTCGATTTTAGCGGCATAAGTGGCGGACTTATCGTCTTGACTCGTGAACGACAAATCTTTTTTCGACAGTTCCGAGACAGCGAGATTGCTTCCGATTTCGGCGAGTTTCGGGTAAAGGTCAGAGGCGTTTTCGGAAGGAGAAATTTCTATTGCTGACTGTCCGAGAATTTCGCCAGCGTCCATCGCTTTTGCCAGTCTGAAAACTGTAACGCCTGTTTTCGTTTTGCCGTCAAGAATCGCACGTTGAATCGGTGCTGCTCCTCTGTATTCAGGAAGTAATGACGGGTGAATATTGATACATAGTTCCGACAAAAACGGCTCTCGTACAATCTGCCCGAAGTCAACAACAAAAATCACGTTCGGTTTTTCCGTAGCAAGTGCCGAGATTAACGCTTCGTTTTCACTGAGTTTCCCTGTTCTTGTTACTGTCAGACCGAGAGAGACTGCTTTGACTTCAACGGGAGATGGATTCTCTTTGTTGTTTCGTCCTGATCTTGTCGGCTGACCAGTGATGATTCTGGTGAAGCTGACGTGATTTTTGACGAGTCGTTCAAGACAGAGAGAGGCGAAAATTCCTGTGCCTATGAACCACACTAGAAATGACCTCCTGTATGTTTTGCTGCTTTTTTCTTGATAGCGTTTCGTTTGAGGCTTGACAAGTAATCAATGAAGAGCTTGCCGTTAAGGTGATCCATCTCGTGAAGGAATGCCCTTGCCGTGTAGCCTTCGCCCTCGAATGTTACCGTGTCGCCGTGAACGTCATTAGACTCGATTTTGACCCATTGAGGGCGTGTAACGTGGGCGTAGATTCCCGGAAAGCTGAGACAGCCTTCTTCGCCTTCTTGGAGTCCTTTCTGGTCGACAACTTTGGGATTGATGAGAACGTAGCTTTTGCCGTCATATTCAACGACAGCGATTTTCTTGAGGACTCCGACTTGAGGGGCAGCGAGTCCGACACCGTCATGAACACGCATTGATGAGAACAAAACTTTCACGAAGTCTTCTAATTCATCGTCAAAAACCGTAACAGGCTCTGAAATTTTTTTCAGGACCGGATCAGGATACTTTCTTATTTCGAGAATGCCGTTTGATGATTCATTGCTCAAAGTTTTTTCACTCTCCGTTAAATTTTTCATTGCTAATTCTACCAAAAGGCGCGTGTTTTTTAATGTTGATAAATTTTGTCGGATATGTTATTCTTTCCGCCGTCAAAATTAGTCAGAAGGGAGAAAAAAATCGTTGAGACTTTCGACAACAGCACGTTACAGCCTCCGGGCATTGTCTGACTTGTGCGCCGGTCATAGCGTCAATCCTGTATCAGTCAGCGACATTGCAGAACGTCAAGACATTCCGTTATGTTACCTTGAGCAGTTATTCGGGAAGCTCAGACGAGGCGGAATACTTGAGAGCGTCAGAGGCTCACAGGGCGGTTACAGGCTGGCGAGATGTGCTGACGAGATAACGATTGCCGAGATACTTCAAGCGTTGGGCGAACCGTTCATCTTCGGGGACTGTCAGACCGAGAAAGGCTGTGAGAACGCTGAGACATGTCCGACATTCAGTCTTTGGCGGAAGGTGAAAGGCTCTGTTGACGAAATACTAAGGTCAACAACACTCGAAGACATTGCCGACGAAAAAATTTCCCTTCTCGAAAGTCCCGGCAATGATCCTGAACGTCAGGAAGTCAGGAATAAAGCACTGAAATCAAAGGGGGATTAACTATAAATGTTTTGCTATTTAGACCACACAGCCACAACGCCGACAAGCCCCGAAGTTTTGAAGGCAATGATGCCTTACTTCGGAGAAATTTTCGGCAACCCTTCAAGCGTCTATTCATTCTCAAAAAAAAGCAGGTCAGCAATCGAGAAAGCACGTTCACAAGTCGCAGACGCTCTCAACGCTGAAGTGTCAGAAATTTTCTTCACTAGTTCCGGCACTGAGGCTGATAACTGGGCACTGAAGGGAACGCTTGAGAAGGCGAAAATTTCCGGCAAGAATCACATCATAACGACAGCGATTGAACATCACGCAATCCTTCACACCTGTGAGTATCTCAAGAAAGTCGAAGGAGCTGAAATAACATACCTTCCTGTTGACAGTGAAGGCTTTGTGAATGTTGACGATGTGAAGAAAGCCATCACCGACAAGACAGCGTTGGTGTCAGTGATGTTCGCAAACAACGAAGTCGGAACGATTGAGCCTGTCGCTGAAATCGGAGCGTTATGCAGGGAGAGAAAGATTCCTTTCCACACAGACGCAGTGCAGGCAGCGGCGCACTTGAAGATTGATGTTAAGGCGATGAATATTGACATGCTCTCGATGTCGGCGCACAAGATGTACGGTCCTAAGGGAGTCGGAGCTTTGTACCTGAGAAAGGGATTGAGGCCGGAAAGTTTCATGCACGGAGGAGCGCAGGAGAAGGGACGAAGAGCAAGCACTGAGAACATTGCCGGGATTGTGGGATTCGGCGAAGCTATGGAGATTTTGCAGAGGAGACTCGCTGATGACCTTGCTGTGAACTCGGCGAGACGAGACAGACTCATTGCTGGAATACTTGAGCGGATACCTCACGCTAAACTCAACGGAGCGACAGGTAAACACAGACTGCCGAACAATATCAATTTCAGTTTCATCGGCGTTGAGGGAGAGACATTGCTGCTTGACCTTGACGCTAAGGGAATAAGCGCATCAACGGGGAGCGCGTGTTCATCGGAAAGTCTTGACCCTTCACACGTTTTGCTGGCACTGGGATTGAAACACGAGATGGCTCACGGGTCATTGAGATTCACGATAGGGAGATTGACGACTGACGAACAGATTGATTACGTTCTTGACGTACTGCCTGAGATCGTAGCGAAAAGAAGGGCAATGTCGCCTTTATGGGAAGATTACATGAAAACACAGAAGGGGGAGTAAAACGAAATGGCATTAGATTACAGCCAGAAGGTAATGGATCACTTCATGAATCCTCGCAACGTAGGAGAGATTGAGAACGCTGACGGTGTTGGCGAAGCAGGCAACCCTAAGTGCGGAGACATAATGAAAATATATCTCAAGGTCAACCCTGAGACGAAAGTTATTGATGACGTGAAGTTCAAGACGTTCGGCTGTGCCAGCGCAATAGCGTCATCGAGTATGGCAACGGAACTGATCAAGGGCAAGACGATAGATGAAGCGTGGGACTTGACGAACAATGCAGTTGCCGAAGCACTTGACGGACTACCGCCGATAAAGATGCACTGTTCAGTATTGGCGGAAGAGTCGATACACGCGGCACTGAATGATTACAGGGCGAAGAACGGAATGCCAGTAATCCCGATGGAACATCACGAGGATTAGCGAGGAAGAATTTTCCCTCTCCTGAAATTTTAGGGGAGGGATTTTTTGTGTAAAGAGCCTTTTTCAATGAGCCGAAAATATACAGAAAGGATTACAAAAAACACACGGAGGTAACAATATTATGCGGAGTCATAAATTGGCTGTAATACCTCTTAACGTTTCGGGGGTAGTGCCATGAGAATAGCTAATAACCTTTCGGCAATGGGTGCTTTTCGTGCGCTAAACTCAACGAACAAGTCATTGGAGAGGACAATCAACGCTCTGTCTACTGGATTGAGGATAAATTCGGCCTCAGATGACGCTGCCGGTTTTGCTGTGAGCGAGAAGATGCGTTCACAGATTTCCGGGCTTGACACGGCGATTCGTAACACGCAGGACGGAATGAGTCTTTTGCAGACTGCTGAAGGAGCGTTAGATCAGACGAACGCGATGTTGCAGCGCATGAGGGACTTGTCTGTTCAGGCAAGCAATGACTCTCTTACGTCTCAGGACAGGCAGTATATACAGCTTGAGATTGACCAGTTAAGGGACGAGATAGACAGAATCGCCGGGACGACTCAGTTCAACAAGAAGAGGATTCTGGACGGGTCATCGGGAGCTTTGTGGGCTTCGAGCGACTTGGGAGTCAAAGTCAGGGTCAAAGGCGGTCTGACTCACACGGACAGTTTCGGGCAGAAGGTCAGCAGTGAAGGGAATTATAGAATTGAGGTGAAAGCGGAAGCCGGGCAGTGTCAAGTTCAGAAGAGCAATATAATGAACAAAGCAACTGCTGTATATGAAACCAAAACAAAAGTCATAGGCGGTACACAAGTAGAAACCAAGAGAATCTACAAAGAAAAAGTCATAGTAACTGAAAGTCAAGAACCTGTTAGCATAGTTATTGACGGGGGAAACACGAAGAACGAACTTTCAACAGTAAAGAAAGCAGCTAATTTTGACGAAATAACTTCCGGCTGGGATTATGATGCAACATCAAAGGAACTGACTATAAAATCCGATGGCGTATACAGAATAGCGGGTACAGACTCTACAAAATCAACGCAGAATCACATAGTTATAGCTTCAGGAGTGAAAGCAAAAATTTTTCTTGACGGCGTTAATATCGACACATCTGGTCTTGCCGGAAAAGCAGCCATAGAAATAGAAAATGGAGCTACTGCCGAGATATTCCTTGCGAATACAAATACGCTGAAGAGTGCTTCAAGCCGTGCCGGAATAGAGGTCAAAGGTGCTGTTTCTGAAGGAGAAACGGAAGCCACTCTGATATTGAACAGTGCAGACGCTCCTGTATATTCTGACGGCAGTACATCCACTTCCATAAGCTACGGAACTGACGCTTCGTCATACAGCGGGATTCTAATTGTTACAGGAGGCTCCAACGCAGCGGCTATAGGAGGAGCGGCAACGCCTCACGGTAAATCAGGCTCAATAACTATCAATGGAGGAACTATCACGGCTGACGGAGGCAACAACGCATCGGGCATAGGAGGCGGTACATCAGGCAGCAACGGCGGTGGAACGATCACAATAAACGGTGGTGATGTTACAGCGATAAGCCCTCTTGATGGCGGTATAGGCACGGGGCTTCACGGCAGTATTTCCGGGCCTGACAACGGCGGAACTGTAATCACAATCACAGGCGGAAGAGTAAAAGCTAAAGGCGGTAGCGGGGCTGGAGCAGGAATAGGAGGAGGATTGGGTTTCGGAAGCGGTGTGATAAAGATAAAATCAGGAATAGAAATAATAGAATCTGAACCCGTAGATAAAGCCTACTTTCTGGAAAACGCTAAGGCTATGAACTCTCAATACACTGGCAGCTTTGTGTACGCTGTAAAAGGAGCAAATAATACAGCGGCAATA
>CAJODC010000027.1 GCA_905233215.1 uncultured Synergistales bacterium | reverse complement strand
CCAAGTCTTAGACCAAGCCGGAAGAGTCCACACTGGAACGCCAGCGAACATCGCTCGGCCTTCAACTGACGGTGAACGCCTGAACTTTTCGAGAGAGTCGGCACCGTTCTCAATGACTTTGTGTAAAACAGCGTTGACGAGGCCTGAATATTTCATTGTCAACTTATTCTGCCTCATATTGTTTACTATGCCGTTGACCAGAACACCGCCTGAGAAACGCCGAAGTTCAAGCAGTCCTCCCGTACCAGTCAACACGGCCATGACCACAGGGAGAGGCAATTTTTCTTTTGACCTGAGATAGTCGGACGAAATTTTTTCCCAAAGTTCTTTACGCCTCATGACAATGTAAACAAGAGAAGAGGCAAGCGAAATGTCAGGAGCTTTCATTTTCTCTCGTCCTGCTAAAATTCTGAGTGCCTCCGATGAAAATTTCCCGTTGTTTTCTGACGACAAAACCGTCAGTGCTGCTTCAATTCCGCGCAACTATCTTCTCCTTGATGACCTGCTGATCAATATCAGCCTGACTAACTGCAACAGTGCCATCAATGCCGATGCAATATATGTCCAAGCAGCAGCGGTCAAAACTTTTCTTGCGCCTGACAATTCATCGGGCGACAAAGTATGAGTCTGTTCCAAAAGTTTCAAGGCTCTCGAACTTGCGTTAATCTCAACAGGAAGCGTAACGAGATGAAAGACTAAAGCTCCCGTGAATAACATGATGCCGATGTTCACGAGAAGATGATTTCCCATCATAAGGCCGATGATGAACAGGGGCATTGAAGCGGTTGAACAGATATTGACGACAGGGACTATTGAGTTTCGGAAGATTAACGGTGAGTAGGCTTCGTGGTGCTGAATGGCATGGCCGACTTCGTGAGCGGCTACACCGATTGAGGCGATGCTGCTGCTTCCGTAAACGCCGTCTGAGAGATTGAGAGTTCTTTTCGTTGGGTCGTAATGGTCGGTCAAGTTGCCTGCAACGTGATTGATTGGCATGTTCGACATTCCGTAAAGGGTCAACAGCATTCTTGCTACACTGTCAGCCGTAACTCCTCCTCTTGCCGGGATTCGGCTGTACTGATTGAATGTTGACTGTACTTTTGACTGCGCCCACATTGAGAGCAGTATGGCCGGTATGAGAATAATCATTGTCGGATCTAATCCGTAACCTAACATGAGTTTCTGCCTCCTGTAATTTATCGTGAAGTGCAGTATAACACAGGAGTAAACAGCCCCACACCTAAAGGCGGGGGCTTTCAGTAAAGTTTGCTCCATAGAGCCTTATTCGCTGGGGCTGGTTTACGCAGCCTCTATTCTGTAGAACTATTAAGTTCACCAGTTTACTTTTTCGCAGGATATTTAATGCTCCGTTTACATCCGCATTAAATACATAGCCAGTCAATGTCTTGTATTGTCCGCGTGTTATTCTTTGTCCGCTGAATGTGTAACTCTGTGGATTATCGGCGTTATACACAGGCAGATTGTCATTATCAAAGAAACTTGCTTTTGACGTATAACTTTCTTCTTGCTCTATGTAGTTTATGCCGAAAAGCTCGCAAAGATACGCTAATTTCTCGCGGAGTTTGCCGTGCGGTATTTGTACAAAATTCTGATTATTGCGGTTGCCTATGTTGATTTCTCGTTTCCAGTCAAGATTGTAACCTACTACAATGTTACCTATGCGGTGATTTATGCAGTAAGTGATAATCCTTTTGGCTGCTACACACATTGCGTGATTGATACGGGCATTGCGTTTTCTCAGATTGCGATATTGCCTTGCCGTTAAGCCTTTGATATTCTGTTTATCCTTAATGCTTTGTAGCCTTGCGTTTTCTTTATTGTACAAGCGATTGTATGATTTGATTTGCTTACCATCGATAATAAACGATGCCCCTTCGCTTGTTACACAGGTTGCAAGGTTATCAAGTCCCAAGTCGATACCCAAGAATTTATCAGTATCAACATCGGCTTTGGTTTCGGGCTGCAAGTAGATATATTCAATATCAAAGAATTGGGCATTATGTCGTGGGTGAATACGAACTTCTTTTATCTCTTTGCCGTCAAGGTTAGGCGGGATTATAAAGCGTAATTCGCCATGCTCTTTCTTGAAATCCCTTGACATTGGGAGCGCGAAATATCCGTCTTTAATCGTGATACGCGGAATAATCAAAGAAAACCAGCCGTCTTTATCCAAGTAATGCGGGATATGTGTCATGTTGAACTGGTACAAGCCTGACTTAGCTTTGTTGATTAGAGCAAAGAAAGATTTGAAATTTCTATCAACGACTTTCAATGTCTGTTGAGCAATTTCAGTACCAAGAGCTTTGTAGTTTTCGCTCCCTTTGCAGACATAGTAATTACTTTCGTAACGCAGATATTTGTGTTCGGCAAAGTAATATTGTCTGGCACTATAGAGAGCCTCGTTATACAAATTCTTGGATAATTTACAAAGAGTTCTTAAAGCTTCGTATTCACGGACTGAGAGATTTTTGAGTTGATTTTTTACGGTTAAGTACATATTTTCACCTCGTTTTCCATAAAGAATTATATTATATTTCACTAAAGTCTTAATATATTAGCGAAAAATGAGAAAACTGCGCTCCTCCCCATAGCTAAAGCTAGGGGTATCCGTGCAGTGTTTTTGATGAAATACAATTCTGTGAAAAATTTTGCTTGTTAAAAGCTAATCTAAACTGTAGAATTTTATCACTGCCCAATATGAGAATGATAATCAGCACCCTTCTTTTTTGGGAACATAAATTCAAATGGTTGACATCACAAGAAAGGATTAACGAATAATTATGCAGTACGTGTTGGCATTATTGGCATTCATTGCCGGGTCGGGCGTTGCCTTCGCAGTGTTAAGAGCGTGGGACAACTCCAAAGTCAACGGCACAAAGAATCAGATTGCGGAAATGCTCAAGGAAGCCGAAGAAAATTCCGAGAGAATCAAGCAGTCGAAAATTTCCGAGACCCGTGAAGAAGTGAACCGCCTCCGTCAGGAAGCACAGAAAGACATCAAGGAACGCCGTCTTGAAATTCAACGGACAGAGCGGAAACTTGAGCAGAAAGAAGAGAGTCTGGACAAGAAATTAGACCGTGTTACTCACAAAGAGGACGAACTGAAATCCAGACATGAAGAACTCGAAAAGCGTCATTCAGATCTTGAGGCCATGATAGGACAGCAGGAGTCAAAACTTCAGGAGATAGCAGCGATGAGCAGGGAACAGGCTCAAGAAATTTTGATCAGCAGAGTCGAAGCTGACGCAAAACATTTCTTGGGACTGAGGCTGAAGGAACTTGAGGAACAGTTCCAGCGCGAGGCCGAAAGGAAATCACGTGATATTGTGATAGGAGCGATGCAGAGATGCGCAGTCGAAAGCGCAGGAGAAAGCAGTATAAGCGTTGTTCCTCTGCCGTCAGAAGAAATGAAGGGACGCATAATAGGCCGTGAGGGACGAAATATCCGAACATTCGAGAGTCTCACAGGCGTTGACTTAATCATTGACGACACTCCGGAAGCTGTAACACTTTCCAGTTTTGACCCTATAAGACGAGAGATAGCACGAAGAGCGATGGAGCGTCTTGTTGTTGACGGACGCATTCACCCTGCACGCATTGAGGAACTAATCGAGAAGGCCGCCCGTGATATTGACGATGAGATGATAAGCGAAGGCGAGAATGTCATTCTTGAACTCGGTATCAAGAACATGAATAACGAGCTTGTCCGAACGATTGGTCAGTTAAAATTCCGTTTCAGCTACGGTCAAAATGTTCTTGCTCACAGCGTTGAAGTGGCGCAGATTGCCGGAATAATAGCGGCCGAGCTTGGACTTGACGAGGAGATAGCACGAAGGGGAGGGCTTCTTCACGACATCGGGAAGGCTATCGACCGTCAGACCGAAGGCCCTCACGCCGCAATCGGTGCAGACTTGGCCCGGAGACTCGGAGAGCGTCCCGAGATCGTGAGCTGCATTGAGTGTCATCATGACAATCTCGAGGTCAGCTCAGTTTACGAGGTCATTGTAGCGGTTGCCGACGCAATAAGCGCAGTCAGGCCGGGAGCTAGACGGGAGAGCATTGACGCATACATCAAGAGGCTTGAGAAACTCGAAGCGATCGCTCAGGAATTTGACGGCGTTACGAAGGCTTACGCTATGCAGGCAGGGCGTGAAATCCGCGTAATACTCAATGCTGATACGACTGATGACGGTACTGTTTACAAAATGGCGTTCGACATAGCCAGAAAAATTGAAAGTGAATTGAAATATCCCGGTCAAATAAAAGTCAGCGTATCACGTGAGACAAAAGCTGCGGAGTTTGCTAAATGAGGATACTTTTTTCGGGCGATGTTGCTTGGAACACAGGAAGGAAGGCACTTGCTGAGGCTATTCCCGTTATACGCCGTGAGAAAGGGCCGTTTGATTTTGTCATCGTCAACTGTGAGAATGCCGCTCACGGAAAGGGAATGACCGACAGAATTTTTGACTCATTCATTGAACTTGGAGTTGACGCAATGACCAGCGGTAATCACATTTGGGACAAGCCGCTATTCTTCACTGTCCTAGACGCTGAAACGAGGGTATTCCGTCCTGCCAACTATCCTCCGACATGTCCCGGGCGTGGACACGGCATCATCGCACGTAAAGGCAAGAAACTCGGTATCATCAACCTTGAAGGCCAAGTGTTCATGCCTCCGATAGATTCGCCGTTTCTTTGCGCTGACTTACTGATTGAGGAACTCAGGAATGAAGGCGGAGAGAAGCTGCCGATTTTTGTTGATTTTCACGCTGAGGCAACGAGTGAGAAACAGGCGTTAGCGTACTATCTTGACGGGAGAGTCAGTGCGGTAGTCGGAACTCACACTCACGTTCAGACGGCTGACGAACATATTTTCCCGAAAGGTACGGCGTATATTTCCGATGCTGGAATGACTGGAGGCCATGACGGAATATTGGGAGTGAGCTACGAGTCTGTCATGCCGAAATTCCTTGACGGCCTTCCGTGTAAGTTTGAGGCAAGCGAAGACGGAGCGGCCTTCAACGGAGTGATAATTGAAATTGATGATGACACGGGACTGGCTGTGAGTATTGAGAGATTACAGCTCAAAACGTGTTAATGTTGTTAAAGGGTGCTGAGTCCTTCCCTGATTTAATCGGGGGAGGATTTTTTTGTTACGTTAGTGATATGATAGGCTCATCACCACAGAAGGAGCGAAAACGATGCAGAGTTTCTTTGACCGTTACCATAAAGCAATCATCACAGGCAGCGGAGTTTTAATCTTCATAGCAGCCGGATTGATGACAATGTTTTTGACAGAATCAAAACACGAAGTCCCTAAAGAAAATCATGAAGTCAAAACAGAAATAACTGTAACAGAATCGAGTCAGCCGGAGAAATTATGTTACGTTTACATTACAGGCGAGGTACAGAAACCCGGAGTGTATAAACTTTCTGAGGACGCAAGAATTTTTCAGCTTGTCGACATGGCCGGAGGGTTCACGAAAAACGCCGACAAAGAATCCCTCAACCTTGCCGACAACGTTACAGACGGAACACACATTCACGTTTCAGCGAAAATTTCCCCTTCACGTTCAAACCCGACAATACCCGGCCTTCCTGCACAGCATGTCATCGTTCAGTCTCATCAAACACAGTCAACAAAAATCGACATCAACCGCGCCGATGCTCAAGAACTCGAAAGGCTCAAAGGCGTTGGATCTGCAATAGCGAAAAGGATAATCGAATACCGTCAAAAACACGGGCGTTTCATGAAACCTGAAGACATCATGAATGTCAAGGGAATAGGTCAAAAAACTTTCGAGAAAATTAAAGACAATATCCTGATACGCTGATGGAAATTCTAAGGCGTTCCCCAATGCTTGCGGTACTCACTGCATTAACCGCAGGCTCTGCACTCTATGAGAGGCTCGGAACTTCGGCATTCTTCGCAGCCGTCATCATCGTGTTCACCGCCGTAACTTTCCTGTCTTATGAACACGAACTGCCTAATCAGTGGAAATTCTTTCTCTTCACGCTCTTTTTCACCGTCATTTGTTCACTGAGAATTTACTCTGTGATTTCGTCAGAGCCTCCGAAGTTTTCGCCGTTCAAGAACGAGACAGGCACAGTCAGCGAGATAAGGACATGGGGGAATCTCTACGCCGTAACAATCGACACCGAACATCACGGGAAATGCGTAACTTTCTCACACTTCGCCGAATACACGGGAGGAACGAGACTGAAATTTGACGGTACTCCGAGAGCTTTTCGGCCAAAGAAAGACGACTCAAATTTTGACGAGGGCAAATTTTGGCGTGCAAGAGGTGTCAATTTTATTGTTTATCCGAGAAACGTTCAAGAACTTTCAGCAAGATTCAGCCTCTCATCGTTGAGAAATTACCTGTCAAGAAAACTAGTGATCTACACTCCTGAATTAACATCGTCATATTTGCGTTCAGCGTGGCTCGGACAGCGTGATAAAAATCTCAATGACAAGCATAAAAATTGGGGAACAGTTCACTTGCTCGCCGTTTCGGGATTTCACGTTGGAGTCGTGATGATGTGCGCTTTGTTTTTTGTCGGCAAAAATCCCGTAGTACTGTCGTTAATATTGTGGTGCTACGTTTTTTTGACCGGTGCTTCTGCAAGTGCTGTCAGGGCTGGATTGATGATACAAATTATTTTGCTGGGTAAAATTTTGGGACGAAAAGACGAGCCCGTGAACAGTGTTGGCTGTGCAGGAGTGATGATGCTTTTGTGGTCTCCGTTCATGTTTTGGGACATAGGCTGGAGGCTGTCAATCATTTCTGCCCTGACCATTTCCGCAATGATTCACGTTGCTCAATCGTGGCTCTTCATCAGTCCTATTATCGTAATCGTAACAGCTCCTCAAATTTCATTCATATTCGGAGGAGTCCCGGCTGTAGGCTTCCTTCTGAATATTTTTGCGGTTTATTACTTCTCTTTCGCCTTCACAATCGCTTCGGCATCGGCTGTCTTGAGAATGATGAATTTTCCCTTGAGCAGATATTTTGTCATTGCCTCTGAGGGAATTTTCGTTTTGTGGGAAAAAACTGCCGACACTTTCGCCGGGCTTCTTCCTCAAGTTTTGGCGTGGAGTTACTCAAGAGCGTGGCTGGGCTGTGGCGTAATGGTGTTCTTCGTTTGCGACTACCTGAAGCTCGCTCCTCTGAGAAAGGCTGTTGTCATTGCGGTTACGGGGCTGTTTGCCTTCGCCGTGTTCATGTAGCTCATAACACGCCTTTTGTTGACGGAATTTCGCCCAACGTTTCAGGATTTATTTTGACGGCCTGAGAGATGCTTCTTGCTGTTGACTTGAAAACACACTCGATGATGTGATGAGCGTTCTTGCCGGATAATTTCCGAACGTGAAGGGTACACATTGCGTTCACAGCGAAGGCACGCCAAAATTCTTCAGCAAGTTCAGTGTCAAAATCACCGACCTTCTGCGCAAAAATCTCAACGTCCCACACGAAAAACGGTCTTCCCGAAAAATCAACCGCCGTCATCACCAATGCTTCGTCCATAGGAATTATCACGCTCCCGTAACGGTTAATCCCTCGTTTGTCGCCGAGTGCCTCGTTGAACGCAAGCCCAAGACATATCCCAGCGTCCTCGACCGTGTGATGATAATCAACGTCATAATCGCCCCTGCAATTCACTGCAAGGTCAAATCTTCCGTGAGCCGCAAAAAGCGTCAGCATGTGATTCAGAAATCCGCAGCCCGTATCAATCTCGCTCTTTCCGCTTCCGTCAAGACAAAGTGAAAGTGTTATCTCTGTTTCTTTTGTTGACCTTGATATATCGCTCCGTCTCATTTCAATTCTCCTTTCGACAGAATTATACATCGGTTTACAATGCAAAAATTTTCAGTTTACAATAAAAAATCTCTGCCTGTAGTATACTTATCACAAATACTTCATTCACGGAAGGGGGAGTATCAAATGATGAACCTGAGCAGTTTCGACACACTCGGAAAAAGCGGACTCGCTCTGATGCAGACCGGCCTCAACTCCGCCAATGCAGCAGGAGCGAAAGTACTCGACAGCGGAGCCGACCCGATGAGCATCGCTGAAGCCTCGATGGACATGAGCAAGGCGAAAGTTCAGATGGCAGTGGGCGCATGGCTGGTGAAGTCCCAGAATGAACTGATGGAGTCATCGCTCCAGATTTTCGGAATAGGCCAGAAACACAGCGGCCTCTATTAGAATTTAACTGGCAGTCCGTTTTTTGAGGCGGGCTGTCTCTTCATGGAAAGGGGGCGTGTTGCCGCCAATGAAACAAGACGAGAAAATTTCACTGATCAACGGCAGGATTCATACGCAGTCAGGAACAGCGGAGAATATCACTTTTGAACATGGCCGTATAATTTCAGTCGATGATGATGCAGGCAGTTTTGACGGAAAAATTATTGATATTCACGGAATGACGGTTCTACCCGGTTTTGTTGACACTGGGACTGACTTTCTTGACTGGGCCGAACAGCAGGAACGCTTAGACCTGAAAGACGTTCACACAGTCAAAGAAATGACTGAAGCCCTTGAGACTTATTCACGAGCGAATCCTTCACCCCTTCGAGGCTGGTACATTGCCGTAAATCTTCCCGATGAAGTCATAATCTCGCGTGATGATTTAGACGCTGTAATTTCCGGCCTTCCCTGCGCTGTTATCGACTCAAGGTCAAGCCACGCAGTTCTCAACACTCAGGCGATGAATGATTTTAATATGCCTCAGGATAACGTAGAGCTTGACGAGTTCAGCGCACATCTTCCCAAATTGAGCAGTGATGACATAACACGCTTGGTAAAAACTTATTCGCCCAAAGCAAACGCACTAGGTATCACAGAAATCTGGTCAGATTTTCACGGCGACTCGAAAAATATCTGGGATATGTTTTTCATTGATGCTTATGATTTTCTCACTTTGAGAATGAGGTGTAACTTTGCTTTTGACGATTCCAATTCGCTCAATGAATTTTTATCGGAAGGTTTGAGGAGCGGAGACGGTCTGCCTTTCTGCAAGCTCGGCGGGATAATCATAAACGGGAATATCGAACAGCAGGAACAGAAGAACATGATATACGCCGCTCATCAGTCGGGCTGTCAGGTAATCATCGACAACAACAAATCATGTCTCAACGCTCTTGAAAGAGTGATAAAGCGTTCACGTAAAAATTCACGCCACTTAGTCAGAAATATTACGGGCGGACTTATCGACAGAATGAGGCTTTTGAATCTAGGGGCGATAGTGTCGCCGGAGTCGGAACTTGATTTCATGCACGAGGCGTTTCAGAACGGACTGGTAATCTCATCAGGCAGCGGAAAAGGAATAGTCCAGCCATTGAAGGCAATATCATCGCTTGTGTCGAACGGTCTGAGCGTTGCCGAAGCCTTGAGCGTATACACTTGGTCAGCATCATGGAACGCCGGAACAGAAGCGAGAAGGGGCATACTTTCGGCAGGGAATGACGCTGATATTGTGATACTTGAGCAGGACCCGTTCTTGGTGAAACCTGAAGAGATTTCCTTGATTGACGTAGCTATGACATTCTGCGCCGGTTGTGCTGTTTATGATTCTGGAGCGATATAAATTTTAGGAGGGGGTAATTTTATGAGGAGTGCGGGAATATTGCTGCCTGTAACATCATTGCCGTCAAAATACGGTATAGGTGATTTCGGGCCGGAAGCTGTGAAGTTCGGAAAGTTTCTTCATGAAGCAGGGCAGAAAATATGGCAGGTTCTCCCGATGACGACAATAGATCCGGGCTGTGGAAATTCGCCTTACAGCCCTACGAGTGCGTTCGCCGGGAATTATCTTTTGGTCAGCCCTGAAATTTTAGCCGATGAAGGACTGATTACTGACGATGAATTGAAGAAACTGTCAGCGAGATACGATTTCACATCACGTCCTGAAAGAGTTGATTACGAGTCAGCCCGTTCATTCAAGACCGAAATACTCAACGCAGCCTACAAGAGAATGATGAAAGGCAGTAACACGGACTTCAAGACTTTTATTGCCGAAACTGAATGGCTTGAACCCTTCGCACTCTTCAGCGTAATCAAGAACGTTCAGGGCGGAGCGGCATGGTATGAGTGGCCGGACGAACTGAAGCACCGTGAGAAATCAGCCATCAAGAAATTCAAGGCTGAGTACAGCGAAGAAATAGCCCGTCAGGAGTTCTATCAGTACATATTCTTCCGTCAGGTCAAGTCGCTTCACGAACACTTGAACTCTTTGGGAGTTGAGATAGTCGGCGATATGCCGTTGTACGTAACGAGGGACTGCGCCGATGTTTGGCAGAATCCCGGACAGTTTGACCTTGACGAGGACTTGACCCCCGTAACAGTAGCCGGAGTACCGCCCGATTACTTCAGCGAAACGGGTCAGTTATGGGGCAATCCCTGCTACAAGTGGGACGTTATGGAGAAAGACGGCTTCAACTGGTGGATTAAACGCCTGAAGAATCTGCTGACGATGTTTGACAGGATTCGGGTCGATCATTTCAGGGGACTTGTCGCTTACTGGGCAGTGCCTTACGGTGAGGCGACAGCGAAGAATGGGGAATGGATTGACGTTCCATGCGAGAAATTTTTTGGGGCTTTGCGAGAGAATTTCCCTTCGATGCCTTTTTGGGCTGAGAACTTGGGGATAATAACGCCTGATGTCGAAGAGGTCAGAAAAGATTACTCGATGCCCGGAATGCTGGTGTTACACTTTGCTTTCGGGAATCCTGCCGACAATCCCTACGCCCCCCACAATCACACAAGAGACTCAGTCGTCTACACCGGAACTCACGACAACAACACTTCACGGGGCTGGTTCGAGAATGACGCAACGGAAGAGGAGATCAGGAACTTCGCTTCATACATCGGGCGTGATGTCATGGACGGCTATATATTCACGTCGGAAGTTACGAGATTAGCGGTGAGTTCTGTAGCTGATACTGCGATAATACCCATGCAGGATTATTTGAGGCTCGGAGCTGAAGCGAGGATTAACGTGCCTTCAACGCCTTCGGGTAATTGGGAGTGGCGAATGACTGAGGACGCTATCCCTGACGGACTTGCTGACAGGATAAAGGCTGCGTGCAAACTTTACGGGAGAGTTTAGACCGACAAAAAAAGCTCCCTGACATTTCATCAAGGAGCTTTCACTTCATGGGCCCACCTGGACTCGAACCAGGAACCTTCCGGTTATGAGCCGGTGGCTCTAACCACTTGAGCTATGGGCCCGGCTCAACAAGGAGAGATTTTACACGTTCAGTTGTTTTGCGTCAAGCCTCAGAAAAAATATCACCGCTAAAAACAATTATGTATTATAATCTGACTCACTAGCAAACATCACGTAATCAAGAAAGGAAGCATACAGTCATGAAGGAATTTAAGTACGTCATCACCGATCCAGTAGGAATCCACGCACGCCCCGCCGGTTTACTCGTCAAGGAAGCCAAGAACTTCAAGAGTACAGCAACGTTCATCAAGGGTGAAAAGTCAGCAAAAGCAACGGCTCTCATGAAACTCATGGGAATGGGCATCAAACAGGGCGATGAAGTCCTTGTCCGCATTGAAGGCGAAGACGAAGAAGCCTGCTGCGCCGCCCTCGAGAAATTCATGAAGGAGAACTTCTAAGACAATGGAAGTCTTCAAAGGCACAAAAATCGTAAACGGTATAGCAATCGGCAAGATAAAAATCTACAAAGCTCCCGTCTACGAAATCAGTGAAGAACTCGTAAACGACATCGCCAAAGAGATTGAGCGTTTCGAGTCGGCACGTGTGAAAGTTCAGGAAGAACAGAACGCTCTTTATGAGAAAGAGATGAAAGCCGGACACAAGGACACCGCCGGAATCTTCGAGGCTCATGCCATGATGCTTGACGATGAGGACACGTTGATTGACCCATGCAAAGAGATCATGGCGGAAGGACACACGGCTGAATACGCAGTCCGTCAGGCTTTCGATGATGCTGCAAGACAGTTCAGCGAGATGGACGATGAGTATTTCAGGGCAAGGAGTGCTGACGTTATCGACCTCAAGAACTCAATGCTCGATATTCTCTTCGGTGCTGACACTGCGAATCTTCAGGGAACTGAGCCAGCCATACTCGTTGCCGAAGACCTCGCACCGTCTGAGACCGTCAAGCTCGACAAGTCATTACTTCTCGGACTCGTAACAAGACTCGGAAGCTCAAACAGCCACACGGCCATTCTCGCTCGTTCGATGAACTGGCCGACTCTGATTCAGTGCCACGATGTCGCCGACGACTGGGACGGAAAGTTTGCCATTCTTGACGGTTACAACTCATGTATCTACATTGAGCCAGACCAGAATATTATTGACGAACTTTCAGCCAAACAGGCCGAAGACAAGAAGAAAGAAGAAGCTCTGCAGCAGCTCAAAGGCCAGCCCAGTGTAACGAAAGACGGCAGGAAGGTAAAACTTTACGCCAACATCGGAGGCCCGAAAGATGTCAAGGCAGTAATCGAGAATGACGCTGAAGGCGTTGGACTCTTCCGCTCTGAGTTCGTCTACCTCAACAGCAAGACAGATCCCACCGAAGATGAACAGTTCGCGGCGTACAAGAAAGTTCTCGAAGAATTATCGCCTCGAATGGTCATCATCAGGACTTGCGACATCGGAGCCGATAAGACCATCGACTACATGAACCTCGAAAAGGAAGAGAATCCGGCGTTAGGTTTCAGAGCTGTTAGAATCTGTCTGACAAGACCGGCATTCTTCAAGCGTCAACTGCGCGCTCTTCTCAGGGCTTCAGCGTTCGGAAATCTCGGTATAATGTTCCCGATGATAATCAGCCGCTGGGAAGTCCAGAAGTGCAAAGGACTGCTTCAGGAATGCAAAGTCGAACTCGAACAGGAAGGAATCGCTGTCGGTAAGTACGAGATAGGCATAATGATTGAGACTCCTGCCGCTGCTCTCTGTGCTGACGAGCTTGCTGAGGAAGTCGATTTCTTCTCGCTCGGAACGAATGACCTGACACAGTACACCTGCGCCATTGACAGACAGAGCGCAAGCCTTGAGCCTTTTGCGAACACTCATCACCCTGCCGTGTTGAGGCTGATTCGTGAGACAATTGAGGCAGGACACAGGCATAACACTTGGGTTGGAATCTGCGGTGAACTCGGAGCTGACCCGACATTGACAGAAGAGTTCCTGAAGATGGGCGTTGATGAACTCTCGGTGAACCCGAAGAGCATTCTTCCGCTCAGAGGCAATGTGAGGAATGTAGATCTGTCGAAATACAAAACTGAGTCCCCGAAAGCCGAAGAAGCACCAAAGGCTGAGAAGAAGGGATTTTTTGGGAGGTTGTTTAGCTAATTATGTTATACGGAGCATTAGAAGCCGGCGGAACAAAAATGGTCTGCGCAATCGGCGATGAAAACGGCGTAATCCTTGCTCAAGAGTCGATCCCCACTACAACACCTGATGAGACTATGCCGAAAGTTATTGAGTACTTCGCTTCGAGAGTCTCGCCTGAAACGCCTGAGAACGAGAGAATAGCAGCGTTGGGAATAGCGTGCTTCGGGCCGATTGATGTCAGAAAGAACGCTAAGACCTACGGAAATATTCTCAACACTCCGAAAATCGCATGGCGTGATTTCCCGATGGTCAAGACGATGAAGGACGCACTCGGAATCCCGATCGGTTTTGACACGGACGTGAACGGCTCACTTCTCGGCGAAGCTACTTGGGGCTGCGCTAAGGGGCTGACTGACGCTGTGTATTTCACCATCGGAACAGGCATCGGAATGGGCGCGATGTCAGGCGGAAACCTCATTCACGGAATGCTTCACCCCGAAGCTGGACACTTGATCATGGCCAGAGTCGCCGGTGATGACTACAAAGGACACTGCCCCAATCACGGAGCGTGCTTTGAGGGCATGGCCTGCGGTCCGGCAATCGAGGACAGATGGGGCAAAAACGCAAAGGAACTCGCCGACAGGCCAGAAGTTTGGGAACTCGAAGCGAAATACATCGCTCAGGCACTCACCGACATAACAATGACTCTCAGTCCGCAGAAAATCATTCTCGGAGGCGGAGTCATGGGTCAGTCGCAGTTGTTCCCGTTAGTCCGAAAGTACCTCGCTGAGTACATCAACGACTACATCACGACAAAGGAACTCAGGAACATGAACGCTTATGTCTGCCCGGCAGCCCTCAACGGCAATCAGGGCATAATGGGCGCGGTGAAGCTCGCTGTCATGGCAGCCGAAGCGGAAGAAGAATAATCGCAGAAAATTATCCCTGCTCTGAATCAAAACAGGGCGGGGATTTCCATTCACAAAAAATTTCAGAAAGGCAGAAATTTTTATGGCTGACGTTCAGAATTTAGACCCGGTAAAAAAACAGGAAGTAAATCAGGATTTCAGAGACATTGACATGGAAGCTCTCGGCGAGGAGCATATTAACCTTGTATTCAAGCTGGGAAATGAGAATTTTGGTGTTGACGTGAACATGGTGCGCGAGATCGTTCGTGTTCCTTCGTTCATAACGAGAGTACCGAATGCTCCGGCTTACATCAGGGGAGTTATCAACCTTCGAGGAACGATTGTTCCGGTTTTCGACATGCACCTCAAAATCGGCATGGCCGGACACCCTTTGACAGACGAGGCTAGAATTGTAGTTATCGCCGTCAATGAAGTAACGTTCGGAATGATTGTGAACTCTGTGAGAGAAGTGTTGACGATTTATGATTCACAGCTTGAAGTGGCAACGAAATTATCATCAGCGATTGACAGAAGATATGTACTTTGGGTAGCTAAACCTGCAGATGACAGGCTGATATTACTGCTTGACGTGTCTAATCTGTTTGAGCTTGACCAAATCTTAGAAGACAGCGAATAGCACATAATAGTTATGCGAAGATTTTTTTTCTGTTTAGTGACAGTATTTTTGTGCTGTCTTTTTTGTGTACCTTCGTTTGCCGATGCCGTTCTTTACAGAGGCAACGCCAACGCAGGATCTGTCCGTTCAGTCGTGAAAGACTCGGTGCTTTGCGTGTGTCTCGAAGACGCTGGAAGGCTATTGGGCTTCATGTCATCAGTGAGAAATGATGAGCTTACTTTGACTCGAGGCAATGTCAGCGTCAGAGTCTCAGAGGGAGCGACAGCAGGCTGGCAGGGATTCTCAATAGTTCCGCTTTATTCCGCTCCGTTTCAGAAGGACGGAAATTTTTGGCTCGACTCAAGGAGTACTGCCGCTCTTTTCCAGAGGTTTTTCGGGAAGTCTGAGAGCAATAGAATCCGTTTCGCTGTGTTCGAGGACTCTGCCGCTTCTGTTACGAACGCGAGGGATTTCGGCGAGTTTGAAGAACCTGAGCCGAAGCCTATAGTGTCAAGAGCAAACATTGATTCGATAATATCAGCGTCATCGGTACAGCAGGACACGAAGTCCCAAGAAGAGAAATGGGAAGAGCTTAAAGCCTCCCTTCAGGCAGAGTCGACAAAGGCAGAGTCGACAAAGAAGGAACAGTCCTCAGCAGTTCCGCCCAAGCCTGTGGAAAAACCGAAGCCAGCGAAATCACAGCCCCGTCTCGAAACGTTCAAGCCTGATGACACTCTCGAAGAGAAAGCAGACGGTTACAGCGGAACGATTCAGGGAGTCCGCTGGACGTTTCAAGAGGGAAATAACAAGAAGGTCAGAGCCGTAATCATGACTGATGAAGGGGCAGACCCTCAAGTTTTCATGAACAAGGGCGAACTTCACGCTCTCTTTACGTCAAGTCTTGAAAATTCCGCCGGAATTGCCTCGCCTTTTGCTGAAAATGTCAAGGCTGAAATCAGGAAAAATTCTGACGGTATAGAACTCGTCTTCACTCCTAAGGGAATAACTAAGGCCGAAAAAATCGTGTTGAACAATCCGAGAAGAATAATGTTCGATTTCTTTTTCCCGGAAAACACGAACATCATCGGAACAGCCGTCAAAACACCTGACATACAGTTACCCGGACAAGTCAGCAAAACTCAGCCGGTAACGCCAAAAACGCAGGAAAAACCTTCGGCGAAACCTGACCCGGTTATCACGGCCGATCCCAATCCCTATCCATCAAGGCCCGCTCCTGTCATGACTCCTCCGAGTACCATAACAATTCCCACGACTCCTCAGCGTCCTAGAGGCAGAAAGACAATCGTTATTGACCCCGGACACGGCGGTAAAGATCCCGGAGCGATGGACAACGGCGTAAAGGAAAAAGATGTCAACCTCGCTGTCGGTCTCGAACTTCAAAAAGCTCTGAACGCTAGAGGCTACAACGCATTGATGACGAGAGCGAATGATGTTTATCTCAAACTTCAGGAACGAACGGACATCGCCAATAACGTCAAGGCTGATTTATTCGTAAGCGTCCACGTAAACGCCCTGCCCAACAAAAAATCAATGACGGGCTTTGAGATTTACATCATGGCACTTCCTACGGATAAGGACGCTATGAACTTAGCAAAAATCGAGAACAGGGAATATGTCGAAGGCAAAGGCATGGACACGGCTAATGTCGACAAAAGAACTGAAATGCTGCTGCACATACTCGGCGATATGCAGCAGAATAACAAGATTTCCGAAAGTACTGACTTCGCTGCAGCCCTCTACAATTCCGGCGTTATGAATAATCTGCCCATGAGAAGAGTAGCTCAGGCTCCTTTCTTCGTGCTTAGGGGAGCGGGTATGCCGGCGGTACTGCTTGAAATCGGCTTCGTAACAAACGCCGAAGAGTCTAAACTGCTCACCACTCAGGCTTATCAGCAGAGAATAGCGAAGGCAATGTCTGAGGGAATCGCAAACTATATCAAGTAAAAAGATGGTGAAAGAATAATGCCGCCAGTTAAACACGTACCAAACAGACGCAGGCAGGCTCAACAGGCTCTAGCCGAAGAAGAAGCACGCAAGCGACATGCCCAGCGGCAGAGAACTAGACCGACTCAATACAATGACGATGAGGAAAGGCCGACTCCACTGCTTCTGCGGATTCTCTCAATTCTCGGAGTAATACTGCTGTGTTTCGTTCTGGGTTATCTCGGTACGTCATGGGTTGTGGATCTCTTGAACAGAAAATTACTCCTGAAGCCCGATAACAGAATCGAAAATCAGGAGGATTTATCGAAATTTCAAGAGGCAGAAGCTGAACGTTCAGCAAGAAAATTATTGACTGAAGGCGGAAATGTTCAGCAGGTTTCATTGAACCTTTATCACGTCAAAGATAATAATCTCGCTGAGACGAGACGGAATTTTATAGCGAGAACACGAGAGGATAACATGAGAGATGCCGTGAATGAGGTAATAGCCCTAAGCGGTGTCCCTAACTCGGATAAAATGAAGCTGCTCCATGTGTTCAGGAATGACGAGACAGTTTTTCTTGACATGCCGGAGCAGTTCCCCTCCGTCTTGAAATCAATGGGAAAACAGAAATCACTGCTTCTGATTACTGGAATGTTGCGGACGATGCAGAGCAATTTTTCACCGATCTCACAAATAAGATTCCTTATCGGCTCAAAAGCGGCCAAGCCCGGCGGAGAGGTAGACCTTTCGTCAATCTGGAAATTACCCAAAAAATCAGAGGACAACGGCTGACATGTTCCCGGAATTAGTCATAGCGACAAGCAACGAAGGGAAATACAAAGAGTTTTGCGAGATAATACACGCAAGTTGTGAGAATTTTGCCGACAGAATAATTTTCGCTCCCGAAATTTCACGCCTCATCGTTGAAGAAAGCGGACACTCTTACGCTGAAAACTCACTGCTCAAGGCTCGCGCATGGTCTCAAAAATCCGGCCTTCCCTGCATTGCCGATGACAGCGGACTCGAAGTTGACGCTCTCGACGGCGCACCGGGCATCTTTTCGGCAAGAACTGCACGCGAAAAGGGACTCAGCGAGTCTGAATGGCTTTTGTCACGCCTTGACGGTGTAGAAAACAGAAAGGCAAGATTCACGGCGGCTTTGTGTCTTTGTGTCCCGGAAAAATTCACTCTCATCACTGAAGGTTACTGTTACGGAAAAATCTCGACAATCGCTAGAGGCTCTAACGGCTTCGGATATGACCCGGTGTTTTTGCCGGACGGTTACGGAAAGACTTTCGCAGAACTTCCCGGCACTGTCAAAAATAACATCTCTCACAGGGCTGACGCTTTCAGAAAAATATCGCTGCTTCTGAAGTGATGTAAATCACAATTCATATCTCATGTCAGGCAGTGTCAAAAATTTTCTTGACACCTGATAATGGGGTAGTCTAAAATATTTATCATCAATCCATAAATTCGAGAGTGAAGGGAGTATTGACAGACGTGAATAATATCGCTATAATTATCCGTTCAGCCGTTCGCTTTCATTATGCCCTTTCATCAGGTAATCCGAGAAAATCACAATTAACACTCAAAAAATTTCACAGTAATAACGCACATGCTAAGGAGGTTTCAGCATGGTGAATGTTTCGTGCCCTAAGTGTCCTAACTGCGGTGCACCCGTCAAAACTTCATCGAAC
>CAJODC010000026.1:16298-35434 GCA_905233215.1 uncultured Synergistales bacterium | reverse complement strand
GTCAACGCTGCTCCTCCAATTGCAACGCCTGCAAGAGGTATAGCCGCAAGTCCTCCAGTCATAACAACAGCAGTCCCTGCTGCAACGGCACCGACTACCGCGCCCCAAAATCCGCCAGTAGCACCGCCAACAGCCGTACCGTAAGCGGTATCCTCACCCCACCAAGCAAACGCAGGCTCAACAACCGAGAACATCATGACGCAAACGACCAACAACGCAATAACTCTTGACTTCTTCAACATGACTACTACCTCCCAGCATAGATAGAAAACATTGCGCCAAACAGCTCCACTCAACGAAGAAACTACCCGGCGCAAGAGTGAAAGCACACAACTAACAATCATCTCTCCTGCGCTGTGTTATAATGACCACAGGACAAGAGATGGAAGAGACTACACTCTCCAGTTAGTCGAGTGCTAAGTATTGGTTATCAGATTTATTATAGCACAGGTTTTTCTTGTCCGTGTTTTTTTTGTCTTAATTCATATACTATCCACATACATTTTCACAGAACACAAAAAATTACCCCCCGATTCTCTCAGGGGGCAGCATATTTTCACACGCTACTCAAACATCATGCTGATAGGCTCTTCACTGTGTACCCTCTTTATCGCCTCAGCAAACGCAGGAGCTATTGAAAGCTGTAACACCTTGTCATTCTTCTGCTCTTCGGTCAGCGGTATAGTGTCAGAGAAAATCAATCTCTCAATCGCTGACTTCTCGATATTCTCCATCGCATTCCCAGAAAGCACCGCATGTGTCGCGCAGGCAAATACCCTCTCGCAGCCCCTCTCCATAAGGCCATCGGCAGCGTGGCAGATAGTCCCGGCAGTGTCGATGATGTCATCAACAAGTATTGCCGTCCTTCCCTCAATGTTGCCAACAATGTCAATAACTTTCGACTCGTTCGCTACATCATGGGAACGCCTCTTGTCTACAATCGCAATTTCAACATCAAGTTTCATCGCAAACTTTCTCGCCCTCGCAACTCCTCCGGCATCAGGCGATACAACTACAACTTTACCAGCTTTCAGTTCATCGGCAAGAAATTCCTTGAAGTAGTCGGCAAAAAGATTCATCGCCGTCAAATGGTCAACTGGTATGTCAAAAAATCCCTGCAGCTGGCCAGTGTGAAGATCTGCCGTTATCACCCTTCCGACTCCGCCGTGTGTCAGCAAATTCGCAACGAGTTTCGCCGTGATAGGTTCTCTGGGCTTGGCTTTCCTGTCCTGACGAGCGTAACCGAAATACGGTATCACCGCGTTGACGTAATGAGCTGAGGCTCGTTTCACTGCATCGGCAATAATCAGCAAGTTCATTATCCGTTCGTTTGCCGGTGTGCATGTCGGCTGTACAATGAAAACGTCAGCTCCTCTCACGCTTTCGCCGAATCTGACTCCTGTTTCACCGTCAGAAAACTTGAAGGTCTTGACATCAGCTAAAGGCACTCCGAGATAATCGCATATCTTCCTCGCAAATTCCGGGTGCGCATTGCCTGATATTATCTTGAGAACATTCCCTCTGGGCATGTTACTTTACCCCCCTATGTAGTTTTAATTGCGGTTGTGGTTATGTAATGACCAGCCTTCGATATTCTTCTGTCTTGCCCGTCCGACTCCCAGCGAATCATCGGGGACTCTCTGTGTTATCACCGAACCTGCTGCCGTTGCTGCTCCGTTGCCGACTTCAGCGGGCGCGACAAACATTGTGTTTGAACCGATGAAACAGTTATCGCCTATGTGTGTCGGGTGCTTGCTCTGACCGTCATAATTGCATGTGATGCTCCCTGCTCCTATGTTCACGTCATGGCCGAGTGTAGCATCTCCCATGTATGACAAGTGAGGGACTTTTGAGCCTTCGCCGATTGTTGAATTTTTGATCTCAACGAATTTCCCGGCAAATGCTCCCTTCTCAAGCACCGTGTTATCTCGAATGTAACAGAACGGCCCGGCCTTTGCTCCGTCTTTGAGAGTGCTGTTCTCGATGACGGCATAAGCGATTACGTGGACATTCTCGCCGATGTTGGCGTTAGTGAGAATTGAGCCTGAACCGATGACGCTGTTTTTACCGACTGATGACTTTCCCCAAATTTGTACGTTCGGCATAATCACGGCATCGGGCGAAATCTCAACGTCAGCACCGATATAGACGCTCGAAGGGTCAGCGATTCTGACTCCGTTCGACATGAATCTTTCGAGTATCTCATCACGCATGACACGGGAGACGTTAGCGAGTTCACGCTGAGTGTTGACACCCTGCATCTCGCTTTCCGGCATGATGAACGCTCCTGTTGACATTCCAGAATCATTCATGAGGCCGAGTGCATCGGTGATGTAATATTCATGCTGTGCGTTGTTGTTTGTGATTTTGTCGATTACTGAAAGGAGTGATTTCACTTTGAAGGCGTAACAGCCTGCGTTGACTTCGTGAATTTTTCGCTGCTGTTCGTCCGCGTCTTTGAACTCGATGATTGAAACTGAGTTTTTGTCTCTGATTATTCTGCCGTAAGCACCGGGATTTTCAGCCTCAAACGTTATAACGGTGCAGTCTTTTTCTCCGGCTAAGGCAATAAGCCTCTTCAGGCTGTCATTCTTCATCAATGGAAGATCACCGTTAAGAACAACGAGAGAGTCATAATCCTTCCACCATTCCCGTGCTGATTTAACTGCGTGGCCTGTGCCTAACTGTTCATGCTGCCACAAAACTTTTACGCCCGGAAAACTCTTCGTGATGTGCGCTTCGACCTGTTCACCGCCAGAGCCGACCAATACGGCCATGTTCTGAGCCTCAATTCCTGCTGACTGTACGTTTCTTATGACGTAATCAATCATAGGACGGTCAAGAACAGTCTGTAACACTTTGGGGACATCGCTTTTCATTCTCGTTCCCTTGCCTGCTGCCATGACGAGAACGCAAAGATTATTCATGCCATGTATCACCTCATCGAGTGTTGTGTGGCTGAGATGGATGGATTCGAACCATCATTACAGGATCCAAAGTCCCGCGTCCTGCCTTTGGACGACATCTCAACGAACACTCTAATTATTGCCCAACAAGCTCCTTACGTCAAGTTATGCGATAAAATCTCTTTCACTTTTCGGCAGACTGTCTACCCTAGTGTCAGGCATTTCGGGAACGTCAGGAACATTCTTTACGTCTTCCGGCACTTCGGGAGCGTCAGACTTTGACAAATCAGTTTTGCCTTCATTCATGAGGCGCTCAAATTCCTCAGCGTCAATTACTTCACGTTCAAGAAGCTCATTTGCTATCGTGTCCATGAGTCCGCGTCTTGATGTCAAAATCTCTTTCGCTGTCTCGTAACAGGTGTCAATGATTGCTTTGACTTCCTGATCGATTTTGTAGGCGACTTGTTCGCTGTAATTCCTGTCCTCTGAGATGTCCCGGCCTAAAAATACTTCCTGCTTTTTGTTGCCGAGCTTGACGAGTCCGAGAGTTTCGCTCATTCCTAGTTCCGTTACCATTTGACGGGCTGTCTGAGTCGCTCGTTCAAGGTCATTTGCTGCACCGCTCGTTACGTCATTGAACACGATTTCCTCGCTGACTCTTCCGCTGAGAAGGACGGAAATTCTGTTCATCAGTTCCGATTTTGAAATCAGGAAGCGATCTTCTTCGGGTAACTGGAGAGTGTAACCGAGTGCTGCGTGTCCTCTTGGAATGATTGAGATTTTGTGTACAGGGTCAGAGCCCGGAAGAACTTTTGCGACAATGGCGTGGCCTGTCTCGTGATAGGCGATGATTTTGCGTTCGTGGTCATTGAGGATTCTGCTCTTGCGTTCAGGACCGGCCATGACTCTCTCGATGCCTTCTTCGAGGTCTTCCATTGTGATTTTGTCGCGGTCATGACGTGCCGCAAGGAGTGCGCCTTCGTTGACGAGGTTCTCAAGGTCTGCGCCGACAAGACCGGGCGTTCTTCTCGCTAGAATTGCAACGTCAACATCATCAGCGAAAGTCTTGTCCTTCATGTGAACTCTCAAAATCTCCTCACGGCCTTTAACGTCAGGCCTGTCAACCGTTATGTGACGGTCAAACCTTCCCGGCCTCAGTAACGCAGGGTCGAGAATGTCAGGTCTGTTAGTCGCTGCGATAACGATCGTGCTGTTGTTTTCGTCAAAACCGTCAAGTTCAACAAGAAACTGATTCAGAGTCTGCTCGCGTTCATCATGACCGCCTCCGAGACCTGCTCCCCTATGACGGCCAACAGCGTCCATCTCGTCAATGAAAATGATACAGGGCTGATACTTCTTGGCCTGTTCAAATAAATCTCGAACTCTTGCAGCTCCGATGCCTACGAACATTTCAACGAAGTCAGAACCGCTTGAACTGAAGAACGGCACATCAGCTTCACCGGCAGCAGCACGAGCAAGCAAAGTTTTACCGGTACCGGGAGGTCCGACAAGCAAAACTCCTTTTGGTACTCTTGCACCGAGCTTCTTGAATTTTTCGGGGTCTTTAAGGAAATGTATAACCTCCTGCAATTCTTCTTTCGACTCATCGCAACCGGCAACGTCAGCGAATGTAACTTTCGGCTTGTTGTCGAGGAATAATTTTGCCTTGCTGCGTCCGAATGACATGATACGGCCTCCACCGCCCTGCATGTTGTTGAGGAAGTAGACCCACACGCCGATCAACAGCAGTGTCGGAAACAACGTTGTCATTAGCGACATGAGCCACGTATTTTTCTGAGGAGCCTCGACAGTAACCATAACTCCTTTTTGGGCTGCCTTCTCGGCTATGCCTGAGACATCAAGACCGTACGTCAAAAATCTCTGGCCTCCGTGAAGTTCTCCCTGTAATGTCGCTGAACTTGATTCGCCGGGTACTGTGTTGTTGCGAATCTGCAAAACCCTAACGCTTCCTGCGTCCAACGCCTTGAGGAACTCACTGTAGGCTATCTCGTCATATTGCTTCTGGACTTCTTCAGGTGTCAAAAATGTGTTGACCATTGTTACAACAACGAGGATTAACACGAGATAAAGTCCTAGATTTTTTGCTACCTTTCCCAAAATAAAACCTGCCTTCATTCTTGGTGATATATAATGAACAAAAACGATTATATCAGAGGTGTGATTTATTTTTATGATGTTTGATACTCTTGAAATGACACTCAACGACTGGCAGATATTATTCTCACAGTGGGGAGAACAGAAATTCAGAGCTTCACAAGTCTGTCAGTGGATATACGCAAAGAAAGAATTTACTTTTGACGGAATGACTAACCTCAGCAAGAGCCTCAGAGAAAAATTGAACGCTGAAGTAACATTGAACTTCCCGATAATGATTCGTCAATTAGTCTCGAAGGACGGCACGAAAAAATTTCTGTGGCAGCTCAATGACGGCTCAATGATTGAGTCAGTCCTCCTCAATCACGGCGGACACAAAACGGCTTGTATCTCTTCGCAGGCTGGCTGTCCATTGAGGTGTCTATTCTGTGAGACAGGAGCTAACGGCTTCAAAAGGAATTTAACGAGAGGCGAAATACTCGGACAGTTTTTGATGATGGAGAAAATCAACGGTGCTGACATCAATAACGTTGTGTTTATGGGAATGGGCGAGCCTTTTTTGAATGAGGACAATGTTTTTTCGGCGATACGTTCGATGAATGACAAGAACATGAGGAACTTGGGCGCAAGACACATCACCATATCAACTTCGGGAATCGCTCCGGGAATTGAAGACCTTGCCGACTTTGAGATACCGTTACGGCTGTCATTGTCGCTTCACGCTCCGAATGATGAATTGCGCTCAAAGCTCATGCCCGTCAACAATCAGTACCCGTTACAGAGAGTCGTAGCGGCTTTGAGGCGTTACCGAGAGAGGACAGGCGAGAGAATAACGATTGAGTACGCTCTGATTGACCGGGTGAATGATGCTCCTGAATGCGCCTACGAGACAGCCGCATTGCTTGACGGCCTCGAACCCTACATCAACATCATTCCGTTCAACCCGATACCTTCACGGCCTGAGCTGAAACGTTCGGAACAATCGAGAATCAAAGCGTTCTGCGAGGCTCTGTCGGCCATGAAAATTGAGTTTGAGTTAAGGAAAGAAAGAGGCTCTGATATTATGGCTGCCTGTGGTCAACTGGCAGGGGCTGCGCTGTAACCTTCTTCAGCCACTCATTGAGGAATGTTAATTGTTCTTCTGTGTGAAACCAGTGTTCGCCGTTTTCCATCACCGTCAAGCCTGCGTCATGAGTTCTCACAAATTCGTTGACTGTTTCGCGTGAAGTGATGCTGTCGTTTCCTGCGTAGAGAATTTCTGTTGGAACTCTCCATTTTATCGGGTTGCTTCGGACGAACGAGAGGTATTCCCACGATAAGACCTCGCCCGATGAAGTAACGATTTCGCTCTTCTCTTTCAGTTCGTCCTCTGACACTCCGGAGCGTTTCATCATGTCCGAAATCACTCTCTTCATGTCGAGAACCGGCGAAATGAAAAAGGCTTTTGCTACATCACAGTCATCAAGCGCGATCATCGAGAAATACGCCCCGATGCTGTTGGCAAGAACGTAAACGTCATCATACCTCACGTGAATATCATCGTAGAAAGAGCGTATCACTCTGGCTGCTTCGCTTGGTACATAGCTGCCATAGTCAACGCCGATAACGTCAAGACCGTTACAGCTTCCCATGTACGAGTCCGCTTCGAGGTGGCTTCCTCCCATTCCGTGAACGTAAATTATGCTTCTGTTCATTTCTGTTCCTTCCACTAAGATGATGAATGAGGGACTTTCTCCCCCATTCATCGTTGATGGCTACTTCCTGCGCTTTTTGAGCATGTCCACGTAAACCGCAAGCAGTATCACTATGCCTTTGGCTATCTGCTGCCAGAAGGAATTTAACCCAAGAAGGTTCAATCCGTTGTTCAACACTCCGATGATGAGTACGCCGATCATCGTTGAGCCGATTTTACCGACTCCGCCTGACATTGACGTTCCGCCCAGTACTGTAGCGGCGATTGCGTCCATCTCAAAACTCTGTCCGGCTGTGGGCTGACCTGATGCCATTCTCGCGCAAAGCACTACTCCCGTGAAGGCCGCCAAAAATCCGCTCATCGTGTAGACAAGCGTTTTCGTTCTCGCAACGTTCACGCCTGAGAATGTTGCTGCCTTGTCATTGCCTCCAACAGCGTAAACATGACGGCCGAATCTCGTCTTGCTCAACAAGATAACGCATATTATCAGGAACACTGTCATGTAAATTACCGGGTAAGGTATAGGCCCAAGATAGCCCGTTCCGATAATCTGATAGTCAGGGAACATTGCTCGTATTGGCTGACCGTTCGAGTAAATGTAAGCAGCTCCCCTAGCAATCTGCATCATCGCAAGCGTTACGATGAACGGAGGAATTGTCGTCTTTGCGATTACTACGCCGTTGAAGAGGCCTAAAGCCGTGCCGATTACGATCGCTAATATTACAGCCTGTGCTACCGGCATGTTGTTGTTAGCGATGAAACCTGCGCTCAGTGTTCCAGAAAGTGCCAGAATTGAACCGACTGAAAGGTCAATTCCGCCCGTGATTATGGCGAACGTCATTCCGAACGCAAGACAGGCATTTGATGACACCTGACGCAATACGTTCACCAAGTTACGCTGTGAGTAAAATACTCCGTTTGTAGTGAACGATAATATCAGGCACATTGCGAACAGCCCGATTAACGTTCCCATGTTTTCTTTGAAGTAGCGCACAAATCCGTTCTGTGCCTTCGGTGCTTCATCAAGCGACATTCAAATTTCCTCCCGTTCCTGTTGCGTAACGCATGATTGTTTCTTGGCTCAACTCGTTCTTTCCGAGATTTGCCGTTACTCTTCCCTCGTGCATGACAAGCACCCTGTCTGACATGTTGATGACTTCCGGCAGGTCTGAACTTATCATCAAAATTGCTACTCCCTGTTTCGCAAGCTCATTCATGAAGCCGTAAATTTCCGCCCTTGCTCCAACGTCAACGCCCCTTGTCGGTTCGTCAAGTATCAAGAGCTTCGGTTTCGTTGCCAGCCATTTTGCGATAACTATCTTCTGCTGATTACCGCCTGAAAGATTTTCGGCTAACTGACTCGCTGACGGTGTTTTTATCGCAAGCTCATTGATGTAGCGTTGGATTAAATCCTCTTCTTTGCTGGTGTTGCCGAGAGGACGACCCTTGTAGATTTCGTGCAATACCGTTAGTGTCAGGTTATAGCCCACTGAATTTATCAGGACGAGTCCTTCTTCTTTGCGGTTTTCTGGGACTAAGGCTATTCCGTTCTGCATGGCCTGTCTCACTGAACGAATGTGTACGGGCTTACCGTCAATCAAAATCTGTCCTGTATAATTCGGGTCAATTCCGAAAATACAGTGTGAAGTTTCCGAACGTCCTGCACCGACAAGCCCTGACATTCCGACGATTTCGCCTTCACGGACTGCGAATGACACACCGTTGACGAATGGAGGCGACACTAAGTCTTTGACCTCAACGACAACCTTGCCGGGCTGAACTTCGTCTTTGAAGTACAACTGTGTCAATTCACGTCCGACCATCATCGCTATCAGTTGGTCATTAGTGGTCTCTCTTGTGTTGACTGTTCCGACATACTGACCGTCCCTCATTATCGTTACACGGTCAGTGATTGCGAAAAGTTCGCTCATTCTGTGGGAGATGTATATTATTCCGATGCCCTCAGCCTTGAGCTGTCTCATAGTCTCGAAAAGTACTTCAGTTTCCTTGTCCGTCAATGACGCTGTAGGCTCGTCCATAACAAGAATGTCAGCGTCAACCGAAAGAGCCTTAGCGATTTCTACCATCTGCTGCTGTGCTATGCTCAAGTCCTTGATGAGCGTGTTCGGGTCAAACTCAAGCCCCAAACGCTTCAGCATCTTCTTGGCCGCTTCGTTCTCTTCGCCTCTCTTGATGACTCCGGCAACATTGCGTTCGCGTCCCAAGAACATATTTTCAGCAATCGACAAGTAAGGCACTAGGCACAATTCCTGATGAATGACGCTGATTCCGTGAGCCTGAGAGTCTGCTACACTCTTCATGATGTGAGACTTGCCCTTTACGATTACTTCTCCTTCTTCGGGAATATAGATACCTGCGAGGCACTTAATGAGGGTAGATTTTCCTGCTCCGTTTTCACCGAGTAAGGCGTGAACTTCTCCGGCTTTCAGCTCAAAGTTGACATCTTTCAGGGCATAAACGCCGGGAAATTTCTTGTGTATGTGTTTCATCTGGAGCAAAATATTTTCTTCTGCCATAAATTTTTTCACCTCCGAAAAACACAAAAGACAGGAACTTTCTTAGCTCCTGCCTCTGTTATTCATGGTCTACTGCCAGCCGTCCACGCCGAATGAGTCAACGTTCTCTGCCGTGATTAACTGCACAGGTACAGGGATATGCTTTTCGACTTTCTCGCCAGCCAAAATCTTGTACGCCATTTCAACGCCGATTTTGCCGATGTTGATCGGGGACTGTGCTGCTGTTCCGGTCATGTCGCCTTCCTTGATGGCCTTCTTGGCATCGGGTGAACCGTCAACGCCGTAAATCAGAACGCCCTTCATGTTCGCCGCTTTGAGTGCCTGAATTACTCCGCGTGCTGTCGGGTCATTGACGCACATTACAACGTTCATGTCAGGGTGTGCCTGAATGATGTTCTCCATCTTGGGCATTGCGATTTCGAGCTGGCCTTCTGAGCTGTCTTCGGCAACAATCGAAAATTCAGGGTGAGCCTCAATCGTCTTCTTGAAGTTAGCGATACGGTCAATTCCTGTCTTCGTTGTCGGGTGGCCGAGAATGATAGCCTTTCCGCCCTTCGGAAGCCTCTTCAGCATGTCTTCAGCGCATACGAGTCCGGCTGCGAGGTTGTCTGAAGCAACGATGCAGGCTACGTAGTCCTCATCGTAGACCGCTGCGTCAACGTTGATGATCGGGATTCCGGCTTCGTGAGCGGCCATGAGTCCGGGAGCGACTGCCTGCCAGTCAACAGGATTCAGGAATATCGCGTCAACACCCTGAGCTACCATGTCCTCAATCTGGGAAATCTGCTTCACGGGGTCAAGCGCAGGGTCAAGCGTGATGAGGGTATCGCCGTTGGCTTCGACTGCTGCCTTGATTGCGTCATTCATGACACCGAAGAACGGGTTGTTCATCGTCATGTATGTCGCTCCGAACTTCTTGCCCTGTGCGCTGACTACACATGCGCTGCTGACAATGAGACACACTGCGAGTAATAACACAAAAAGTTTCTTCATGTTGAAAAAACTCCTCCCATATAAAATGAAAATCTGAGTGTCTTAATTATACATCATCAAGAGTGTTTTGATAACATTCAAATGTTTCTCTTGCGGCTTTGTCCCAGTCAAAAAATTTTACACGCTCACGGCCTGACGAAATCATTTCCCGTCTCAGCTTCTCATCTCTTATGACTGACAATATTTTTTCGCTCATATCGTCAATGTTATCAGGGTCAAAATATACCGCTGACTTTTCCGCAACTTCAGGAAGCGAGCTTCTTTCAGCGCAGATAACAGGACAGTTACACGAAAACGCTTCAAGTATAGGAATGCCGAAGCCTTCGCATAATGACGGGTAAACAAAACATAACGCCCCCGAATATGCCCGTGATAATTCCTCGTCAGTCAAATCAATCTGATGAAACCTTCCGTGAAATTCCCCGAACGTTGAAACCTCTTCCGCCGTGAAATTACCGCCTCCAGCACAGTAAACGTGAATGTCATTCTCCTGTCTCATCAAAATTTTCATGGCCTCAACGAAGCGTGAAAAATTCTTGTAGCCTCCTCTAAGTCCGACAAACAAAACGTAATCATGAGGGAAAATTTTTTCGCTGTCTGTTACTGAAAGCATTGACGCTCCGTGATATATCACTGAAATTTTTTCGGGCGAAATTTCGGGAAAGAATTTCATGATGTCCCTCTTCGTGTTCTCACTAACCGCTATGATTCTGTCGGCTTGAGGAATGATTTTTCGTTTTGCCCGAACCGCTCTGGGGTTGTTGAAAAAAATTTCCTGCGTCATGTCGTGGACTGTTACAATAAATTTTCCGTGTGAAGGCTTTGAGGCGTAATAGTAAGTCGGGTGAAAAATATCAAAATCACTGCGCCTCAAGTCAAAATATCTCGCTGCTTTGTTGACGATGTGATAAAAGGCCTGTTTCGGTTTCGACAGTTCCTGAAGTCCGAAGCGTTCCGAAAAGTAATAATTGAAATTTCCGAGCGTCTTTATCGTCAAGTCAACACCAAAATCAGGGAGCCTCTTTGAGATTTCGTAGACATAGCGTGAAATGCCCCCGTATTTTTGGCCGATGAGTATCTGGTAATCGTAATACACTCTCATCACATCACCACAAGTTCTCCGTGCAACGCTCCGGCTTTGCTGATAGCCTGCAAAATTTCGATAATGTCTCTCGGTCTGGCTCCAAGTGAGTTCATGACTCTGGTCAGGTCTCTGACTGTTGTTGTTGACGGCATAGCTATGACGCTTCCGCCCTCTTCATCGGCTGTGATGTCCGTTCTTCCTGTTACAACCGTAGCTCCGCCGCTGAACGGTTCAGGCTGAACAACGCTTGCGGTCTCTCCGACAGAAACGACAAGATTCCCGTGTGCAACGCTGACGGCTGAAATTCTGACGTTTCCGCCCATGACTACAGTACCGTTGCGTTCGTTGACGGCGACTTTGGCTGTTGTGTCGGGCTCAATCTCTATCCCTCCCATGTTGGCAAGAAACGCTGTTGGTGCTTGAACGTACTGGCCGGGCAAATTCACCTCAACCCTTCCAGCGTCAACGGCATAAGCTACGACACCATAAGCCCTGTTGATGGCATCGGCGATTCTCTGAGCAGTGGTGAAGTCGGGCTGTCTCAACAGAAGCGCAACCTGACCGCCCATCGTGTAATCGCTTGGGACTTCACGTTCAACGATTGCTCCGCCGGGTATCCTTCCTGCTGTCGGCACGTTCTGAGTTCGTGAAGCGTTCGCGCCCTGAGCCGATGAGCCTCCCACGATTACCGGGCCTTGAGCGACTGCGTAAACTTGTCCGTCAGCTGCCCTCAACGGCGACTGAACGAGAACACCTCCCTGAAGGTTTGAGGCGTTGCCCATTGTGTTTACGTTTACGTCAATAGTCTGGCCCGGCCTTGTGTAGGGCGGAAGTGTAGCGGTCAATGCGACAACAGCAAGGTTACGAGTCCTGACTGAGCGTGCGTCAAGAGTAACGCCGAAGTTCCTCATCATGTTGCGCATCATCTGTACTGCCATCGGTGAATTATCGCCCGTTCCGTTCAACCCCGTAACAAGTCCGACTCCCGTGAGCTGATTGCCCCTTGCGCCCTCAACATCGGTGATGTCTTTGATTCTGACTGTTGGATTTGTGCGTAAAAAGTTCATGTCCTGAAGGTTGACGGCAGAATATGACACTCCAGTGAAAATGAGTGTCAAAAAAAGTGAAAGCAAAAATTTTTTCATCTCGTCCACCTAAAACACTGTCTGCAAAATTTGAGTGATTACGCCGGGTTTCTGCGTACGTGAAATTACGCCTCTTCCCTTCACGGAAATTTCAGCGTTCGCGATTAAACGGCTCGAAATCTGATTGTCGCTGTTCACGTCCTGCGGTCTTATCACTCCCGATAACATTATCTGCAAGATTTCATCACTCGTTCTGACATCTCTTGTGCCTTCAATGACAAGATTTCCGTTGGGGAGTACCTCAGTTATCAGACATGCAAGCGTAGTAGTTGCTGAATGAGTGCGTTCAATGCTTCCGTTTCCTGTCGTATCGTTTTGTGTTCCAAGCGTCATCGCTCGAATGAAACTCAAAATCCCTGTGCCTCCCTGAACATTGAGGGTTGATTTCTTTTTCAACGACATGTCAGACTCATCGCTTGCGTTAGTCCTTTCGTCAACAAGAACGGTAACAATATCGCCGACTTTGCCCGGCCTAGCGTCAGCGAACCAGTTAGCATTGTCGTCCCACAAAGAAGCGGCAAAAGAGTTCGTGCTAAGTGCAAGAGTCAACAAAAAAACACAAAGAAACTTTTTCATTCCGCGTTCACCTCCACAGTATTTTCATCAATTATTCTCGCTCTAAGAGTTACTCGCCTGTCATCGGCCTTTCTGACTCTCACCCAGTCTCCGGGCTTTCCGTCCTCAAGAAGTACGCCGTCAGTGCTTGCTGATGCTCCGTTGTAGCGTGCTATGACTCTGACCTGCCGTCCTCGTTTGAGAGTTGCCGAACTGGTCAGGGCTGAAAGTTCTACAGGCTCGCCCTGCTTGATGTTCCTCTCCGATGTGAAGCCCATGACTTCGCCTATGCTTGAAGGGTACTGACCGGGCCTCTTGATGTTCATCGGACGTGTGAAAACATTTTCACGTGTGATTCTGTCGCCACGCTTGATGTTTTTCGCGGCGAACACGACATTTTGAGACCACGTTAAACGAACGTTGAGCGGTCTCACTCTTCCGGCTTCGTCCCTGAATCTCAATGTTACCGATGAAGTTCCCGGAACTAGGCTTGTTGGGTCAATCAGAGTCCCGTCAGGCACGGGAGCGTTCGCTGAAATTTCGAGTCCTCCGTTCCAGCCTGACATCTCACGGAGAATCGGCACAAATTCGCTGACTGATCTCTGACGTGCTGACTCGGTGAAATTTCCTTCATAATCAGGGCGTTCAACTCTTGATGACAATGGCATACGATTCTCAAGCCTCACATCGCTTAAATCAGAGTCTTCGATAGCGTTCATTACGTCCCTTCGGTCTAAAGTTTCGCCGTCATTCCAGACTTGAACATTGGCGAGAATCTCTCGTGTCCTTCTGTTACCGCCTGTTATCCTAGCGATTTCGCTGAGTCTAATCGTGCCTCTGTTGGCGTAAATTACGCTTGGTATTTCGAGGACTAAAGGCTGTGCAGCCTGAGCAGTGTCAGAAAAAAATAAAAGTACAGAAAAAATCAGGAGCATTTTCACATAATGCCCCTGCCGAAAAAATCTTCTCATAATTTTTTACCTCTTGAGGCCGTTGGCTATTCTCAACAGATCATCAGCCGTCTGAATACCTTTCGAGTTCGCCTCGTATGCTCTCTGAGCAACTATCATCTCGACCATCTCTTCGACCACTTGAACGTTCGACATCTCAATGACTCTCTGTCGCACCTGAGGCATTCCGTCCTCGCCGGGCTGACCGACTATAGGCTGACCGCTCGCTGGTGTCTCAACAAAAAGCCTGTCGCCCAATGCCCGGAGTCCTGTAGGGTTGACGAAACGAGCAAGTTCAAGCTGTCCGATCTCTTGAAGCTCAGTGTTGTCTCCTGTCCTGACTGTTACAAGCCCTGTCGGCGAAAGCTGAATGTCTTGTGCGTCATTAGGCACGGTTATCGCCGGTTCAAGTAAATAGCCGTCCTCGTTCACGATTTGCCCCTGATCGTCAATCTGCCACGAACCGCCTCGTGTGTAACCTATCTGACCGTTGCCCAAGTTGACCTGAAAGAATGCGTGTTCGTCAATGATAACCCAATCCAAAGGCCCGTCAGTTATCTGGAAATTTCCCTGCACCATGAAACTAGGTGTAGCGTTGACCCTCGTACCGAGTCCAACCTGTACGCCAGTCGGAACTACGCTTCCGCCCTCAATCGGTGCGCCGGGCTCACGGTAAATCTGATACATTAAGTCCTCAAAATCAGCTCGCCTCTTCTTGTAGCCCTGAGTGTTGACGTTCGCTAAGTTGTGAGTTACTACGTCTAAATGCGTCTGCTGGGCTATCATTCCTGACGCGCTTGTCCATAATGACCTTAACATTTTTTCACCTCTATCCTCTGCTGAATGACGTGATTAACTTGCTGGTCTGTTCGTCATGCGTCATCAATGCTTTTGACGCTCCCTCGTAAATTCTTTGAGCCTCTATCATTCTGGCCATCTCCGTTACAACTTCAACGTTCGACGCTTCAAGCATTCCCGACCATATACGGGCGTTCTCAACCTGTTCGGCTTCACCTGACTGTTCAGTAGGCGTGAGAAGATTCTTGCCGTGCTGGCGTAAGTATGTCGGTCTCTCAAAGTTGAAGACTGCCACACGACCGGCAACTTCACCGTTGACAATAATTTGGCCAGCGTGGTTGACCTCAAGTGAACGGGCATTAGCCGCCACCGTCAACGCTCCGCCTTCGCCCTGTAACTGTAATCCGTTGGGGTTGACGATGTTGCCGTTGTTGTCGAGAACGAAATTTCCCTCACGTGTGTAATATGTCTCGCCGTTCTCGTCCTGTAAAGCGAAAAATCCTTTGCCGTCAATCGCCATGTCAAGCTGGCTCTCGGTTGACTTCAGAACGCCCGGGAACGTGTCCATTACGTCCTCTGAGAATATCGCGGCTAGTGCCACTGAACCTATCACTTCACGCCCCTTGAACGGCATATCCGCCGGTAACACTGTAGTGAGTTTCGTTTCAGTGTCCTCAGAGACTTTCTCGATTCTGTCGAGTAAGGCCGAGAAATCACTTGTTGCACTGATTCTGCGTTTGTAACCGGGCGTGTCTACGTTTGCGAGATTGTGCGTGATTACGTCAAGATGCGTCTCTTGTACCAACATTCCCGATGCAGCTTCGTATATTCCTCGATGCACGTTATCGCCCTCCTTCGGTTAATATTTCTTGCGTGACGTTCGCTTTAGGTTGACTAACATTGTGCTTCTGCCCGTGTTTTTGAGACTGTCCATCTCCGCCAGTGCTTTTCCTGTACCAAGTGCAACGCTCTCCATCGGGTTTTCCGCCGTGAAACAGTTTATGCCCGTCTGCTGTGCTATCAGTTCCGGCAGTCCGTGAAGCAATGCTCCTCCGCCAGTCAACACAATTCCTCTGTCAATGATGTCGGCTGAAAGTTCCGGCGGTGTTAATTCGAGAACGTTGCGGATACCGTCAATCAATGTCTGAATCATCTCGCCGATGGCCATGTTGACCGCTGAACTTGTTACCTCAATTTGTCTCGGCAGTCCCTGAACTAAATCTCTTCCCTTCACGATCATTCTCTGATCCTGTTCCAACGGTACGCAAGTTCCTATCATGATTTTCAGGTTCTCGGCTGTCTGGTCTCCGATTGCTAGGTTGTACTGCCGTCTGAGATAGCGTGTTATTCCCTCATCGAACTTATCACCGCCGAGTCTGAGAGATTTTGACACAACGACACCGCCCAGCGAGATTACAGCAATATCCGTAGTGCCTCCGCCGATGTCAACAATCATCTTTCCGCGAGCCTCTTCGACATTGAGATTGGCACCGATAGCGGCGGCCATAGGCTCCTCAATCAGGTAAGCCTCCCTAGCTCCGACCTCCAACGCTGCCTCAAGCACCGCTCTACGTTCAACGTCTGTAGCTCCTGACGGTACGCAGATCATCGCCCTGTTCTTGAAGAATTTTTGCGTACCTCTCGTGATTCTCTTCATGAAGTACTGTAACATTGCTTCGGTCATGGCATAATTCGCAATAACTCCATCACGTAACGGCCTGACTGAAGTTATTGAACCCGGCGTTCTTCCGACCATTGATTTCGCCTCATAGCCGACCGCTAAAATGTCGCCGGTGTCTTGGTCAACAGCAACAACTGAAGGTTCACGAAGAACTACGCCGTGATGCTTCTCGTAGATCAAGACCGTAGCAGTTCCCAAATCTATACCTATATCAGTTCCGAACAAGAATTTTCACCCCCAAAAGTAACAACATCAACGCAGTAATACCCAAGTTACAGCCGCTTTTAGTACTGCTGTCGGTGTCAGGACGCTGAGTGCCTTTTTTCCACACAACGCAGTCTGTATTTATCTCAACTTCGCCGACTGTGTCAACATCAACATAACCCTTCACTCTGAGTTTTCCGGCAGTCTCTGATGTCAACGTGAGCTGATAGGTGAGTTTACCTCGTGTTATGGCCGGAAAGACTATCGGGTTATTGGGTGTCGGTGAAACTTCCGGTATCGGTATCGGGTATTCAAATATCTCGTTGAAGCTGTCGTCCCAAACTTTCAAGTCAAAACCTGACTTGCTGAGAGCATATATTCTCAAGTTGACATCATAACTTGTCAAGCAGTCCAAATTTTCGCCAATATCACGGCTGTAAAGCTCAATTTCGCCTCGAAGCTCGAAACTGATTCTGACGAAACTTTTTTCGACAAAGCCAGTTCCGTAAACGTTCCAAGTTCCCGGAATATCGTAGGCTTCAGCAGTCATCGAACAGAAAATCATAATAAGTGTCAAAAAAATTCTCTTCATGTTCTCACCCTGTTAATCATCGAAGCAAGATAGCCCGCTCCGAAGCCGTTATCAATATTAACGACACTGACACCGCTTGCGCAAGAGTTGAGCATTGCGAGCAACGCGCTGACACCGCCGAATGACGCTCCGTAACCGACACTTGTAGGCACGGCGATTACAGGACAGTCAGCAAGACCGCCCAGAACGCTGGCTAATGCTCCCTCCATGCCTGCAACGGCGATGATGACGCTTGCGCTCATGATTTCGTCAACGTGGGACAGAACACGGTGAAGCCCTGCAACGCCGACATCGTAGAGCCTTTTGACGCTGTTGCCGAGAAATTCGGCCGTCAATGCTGCTTCTTCCGCAACTGGAATGTCGCTCGTTCCGCCTGTCGCTACGATGATGAAGTTACCGCCTTCAGGTTTTGGGACTTGCCCGACAATGGCCAGCCTTGCTTCAGCGTGGTAATCGAGTTCAAGTTCACGGAGAGCGTTGGCTTTTTCCTGAGACAGCCGGGTTATGAGAATATTTTTCTGACCGTTTGAGCGCATAACTTCAACAATTCCCGAAATCTGTTCTGCCGTCTTGCCTTCACCGTAAATGACTTCGTTTGCTCCCTTGCGTAACTTTCTGTGCAGGTCAACGTTAGCGTAACCGATGTCAACAAAAGGCTTCTCCTTCAACGACAAAAGAGCCTCATCGACTGAGATATTATGTTCGTGAAGCTGAGTGAGTATCTGTTTGATGTCGTTCACATTTTCACCTCTGCGAAATAATAGCACACTTAGTACATCGCGCCGAAATTAGTCTCTTCATTGTCGACCCTCTCACGGTAAAAGATGACTTGCTTAACGATAGCCATTGAAGGACCTTGACGGAGTTTCGACTTCATTTCGTTGACACATTCGGGAGGCCCTTGAATGACCACTTCAACTCTTCCGTCATCGAGATTTTCGACAGTCCCGGTAAGTCCGAGCCTTTCAGCGTGTTCACATGCCCAGTAACGGAAGCCGACATGTTGGACTCTTCCTGAGACTAACGCTCTGACCCTGATGTAACTGCTTTTGTCATCGTAGAAGCTCACTGAAGTACCCCCAAAAGTTCAGACAGAGCGACATTCACGGCTTCAGCTCTAATTTCAGCACGATTTCCAGTCAACAGCTTCTTGACAGCGCGAGAGCCTTCACGAGTTGCGACACCGAACCAGACTGTACCAACAGGCTTGGCATCGCTTCCGCCGTCAGGACCGGCAATCCCCGTAACACTCACTGCTGCATCAGCGTTGAACACTCTTCGAGAGCCTTCAGCCATTTCACGAGCGCATTCACCGCTGACAGCCCCGAATTTTTCGAGAGTTTCAGCCTTCACTCCGAGAAGCGCAATTTTCGCCTCATTGCTGTAAGTTACTGCTGACCCGTTGAAAACGTCAGAGCTTCCGGCAATCTCGGTCAAAGCAGCACCGACAAGCCCTCCAGTACACGACTCGGCGCACGAGACTCGAAGCCCCTTGAGCCTTGCTTCATTCAGCACAAGTTCAGCACTCATGACCACGCCTCCACCAACGAATAAACCCAGCCTGCATGGTAAAAGTAAGCGTTCAACACTTGAAGTATCACGTTGCCCATGATGCCTCCAACGATGTCATCAGCCATGATGCCCCAACCGCCGGGAAGGCTCTCCATTTTTGACACAGGAAAGGGCTTGAGAATGTCAATCAGTCTGAACAGGAAGAAACCCGGAATGATGAAGCCTTTTGGCAGAAGATAAATCGTCAGCCACATTCCCGGAACTTCATCAATGTTAAGGAAGCTGGGATCTTTTTTGTTGAAATAGACTTCTGATTTTCCCGTAACATAAACGCCGACAAGCGACACAATCACAATCGCCCACAAAGGAAC
>CAJODC010000026.1:0-16281 GCA_905233215.1 uncultured Synergistales bacterium | reverse complement strand
CCGAAGGAATGAAACCGAGACCGCCTAAAGCAGCAATCCACACATAAAAGGGATAATTTCTCACATTAACACCTCGCCAAACAAATCATTTTCCTCACAATCATAGATTTTCACTCTGACGACATCGCCGACACCGGCCTCGCCTGTAACGCATACCATTCCGTCAACTTCTGGAGCATCACGGAACGACCGCCCCCAAACCTCGCCGTCATAGACTTCTTCAATCAGTACGTCAAGTTCGCGGCCTACGAATAATTCTCCTCGTTCTTGAGAGATTTTAGCTTGTAACTCCATGAGCCTGTCGCATCGTGATTGCGCTTTTCTTTTTGGGACTTTGGGAGACAATTTCGCTGCCTTAGTCCCTTCCTCTGGTGAAAATACGAACGCTCCCAGCCTGTCGAACTCAACATCGCTCACGAAGTCCATCAGTCTTCCGAAGTCCTCATCAGTTTCACCGGGGAAGCCCGTCATAATCGTAGTCCTCAGCGCGAAGAGCGGGTCAAGTTCCCGAATGTAGCCGAAAATCCTGCGTAAATATCCGTCATCGCATGGCCGGTTCATTCTTGTCAAAATTCCGCTCTCACTGTGCTGAACGGGTATATCAAGGTAGTGTAACACTTTGTCCTGTGTCAGCAAGAAGTCAATCAATCTCTCGTTGACTCTGTTCGGGTGAAGGTAAAGAAGCCTGAGCCAAGTTCCTGAAGGCACAGAGCGGTTAATTTCGCTGACCAGCTCTTGAAGACTTGAACCCGTGTCTCGGCCGTAAGCGGTCAAATCCTGTCCAACCAAGCATAATTCTTTCGCTCCAGCCGAACACATGATCATTGCCTCGTCAATTACTCGCTTCAATGGGACGCTTCTGAGACCGCCCCTGATTGAAGGGATAGCGCAGTAAGAACAGGCAGAATCACAGCCTTCAGAGATTTTGATGTAACGAGAGTGATAATTTTGGCTGACTGGGGAAATTGTCGGGCAGTTTTTGTTGACGGAACCGCCGAGAAAGTCAGCAATTTTCTGCCACTCTTCACAGCGAGCGAACAAGTCGACAGTCGGCAATTCCTGACGTAATTCTTTCTCGTAACGGTTGACAAGACAGCCAGCGACAATCAGAATTTTTATGAAGCCGTCATCTTTGAGCCTTTCGAGTTCGAGAATGGCATCAATATTTTCTTTAACAGCGTCCTGAATGAAGCCGCAAGTGTTTATGATTGCGCACTGAGAGCCGTTGACATCATCGCTCACTGAATGGCCGTGAGACTCGAGAACAGCTTTTAGGTGTTCACTGTCAGCCGTGTTTTTGGCACAGCCCATAGTGATGAGTGAGACTTTCATTGTTCGTACGCTTGGAACGCTTCACTGTCGAGGGCTTTAACCTCGTAAACTTTTTCGGTATTCACGCAGAAATCGTGAGTCATCATGAGACTGGCTAACTTTTCGCCGTCAATAAGCATGATACGTTCATCATCGGCTAAGATTCTAGCGTTTTCCGAGAAAGCAGCGGTTGTAGCGAAAATGCCTTTACCGCCTTTGTCAGACAGTTCGTCAATGAAGTCTTGAATGTCGGCTCTTCCAACGGTTTTGTCGGGAGATAATTTCCGTGCCTGAATGTAAATGTTTGCGCCTGTCTTGTTGTCGAGTATAACGCCGTGAATTAAATCGCTGTCATCAGTGGTATAACGTGCTGACCGGAAAGCGAAGTAGCCCATTTTCGAGAGTAAATCAATCACGAGCATCTCGAAACTTTCGGGAGATAGAGCGGTTATTTTGGCGAGTAATTCATCAGCCAGTTCAGAATTATGACGTACTATAACGCTTTCAATATCGTCTTGTTGTTCAGTCATTATGTAATCTTCTTCCGTGTCTAAATTTTCTGTAACTGTATTTTCTTCTTCTATGGTGTCAACTTCTTCTGTCTGTTCTTCATCAACAACAGTGTCAGCTTGTTCTGTCGTCTCTTCAGCCTCAACAACAGTGTCAACATCTTCAGTCGGCTCTTCGGCAACAACGGTATCAATCTGTTCTATCTGCTCTTCATCGTCAACAACAGTGTCAACTTCTTCAGTCGACTCTTCATCATCAACAACAGCGTCAACATCTTCAGTAGTCTCTTCAGCCTCAACAACAGCGTCAACATCTTCAGTCGGCTCTTCGTCAACAATAGCGTCAATTTGTTCTGTCGGTTCTTCGGCAACAACAACAGCGTCAATTTCTTCTGTCAGCTCTTCATCATCGTTAGTAACGCCGATAAATTTTGTGCCTGCATTAGTGATCATATAGACATTGCCGGAGGGATTAGAGAGAAGTTTATTCACGATGAGATAAGATTTGGCCTCATTGATGGCATTCTTGAATGAAGATTTTTCCACTGATGAGAGGTCATTGAGATTAACCCCGAAATATTCAGCCATTTGTTCAAGAAATTCATTGATAGAAAAATTATGAGGTGCTTCACCTTTGAATATAGTCAGAATAGGCTTTCTTAAATCTTGAGCGTTAGGGATAGGCATAAAATTTATTCACCTCGTAAAATTATTGAGCTGTGAAGATTATACAATAGAATTTGAGGTGATAAACTAATGAAATCAAAAATACTTTTACTGTTCATTCTGTCAGCATTATGTTGTAACTGGAAAATCGAGAGCCGTGACCAACGCCGTGCAATCAGCAACAATTCCGAACCTCCAGCGAGGTTGTCGCCATTGCATCAGCTCCCGGCACTGAAAGATGAGGGCATCATCAGACGTGTGAAACTTCCCGAAGGAGTGAAGGCTGTAGCGTTGACGTTTGACATGTGCGAACTTGACACGGTAACAACTGGGTGCGACATGGCCGTGATGAACTTTCTTGTTGAACGTGGAATACCTGCGACGCTCTTCATGGGAGGTAAATGGATAAGGACGCATTCAGAACGTGTGAAAGAGATCATGAAGGCCGGTGAGCTTTTCGAGATAGGGAATCACAACTGGAGTCACGGCAACTGCGCACTTCTCAGCACGGAAGGATTGAGGGCGCAAGTTTTGTGGACACAGGCACAGTATGAGCTTTTGCGAGAGGAGACTGGAGCGGATATACCCGAAGTGCCGACACTGTTCAGGCTTCCATATGGCCGAAGCTCCGAGAAGGCTCTGAAGACACTGAGTGAACTCGGACTGCGTGTGATTCAGTGGGACGTTGCAGCCGAAGCTGGCGACAACACGAACGTGAAGAGGGCGAAGCGTTCAGCTCAGACAGTGGCGAAGATGACCAGACCGGGAAGCATCTTGCTGTTTCATGCCAACTTAGTGCCGAAAGGAACGTTGAATTTACTGCGTGAAGTTGTTGACCTTCTTGAGGCTGACGGCTATGAGTTCGTCAAAGTCAGCGAACTTTTAGAGATGGGAACTCCTGAGACTGTCAGAGACGGTTACTTCACAAAGCCGGGCGATAATTACGCTCTTGACAAGAAGTTTGGCGTTGACGGTACAGGAAGGAAAAAAAGAGCCTCCCATTTCTGAGAAGCTCTCTACATTCATGAAGAAATTATCTCGTTTTCCGTCTCAAAATCATACAGGCTGTCAACATCACAATCACTGATGGCACAGCGTTACAGCCTCCGCTGGCTGTCGGCACTCCTGAGTCTGTTGAGGCTGTTGTTGTTATTGTCGGCGAGTATTCTCTGTCAGGCTCAAGATAAGCCGCAACGTTGACGTGTTTGTTTAACGGTACTGTTGAAGTCTCGTTGCCGCTGTCGTCAAAGAATGCTGTCGCTTCTTCGTCATCGGCCGCCGATATAAATTCGCCCGTGTTCACGTCCATTGCGTTTGAGTGCCAGTAAATCGGAGCGTCAACAGCGAACTTGTCCAGCGATACACCGAAAACATAAATCTTCGCTTCCGTAACAACAATAACAGGAAGATATACTACGGACGAGTCAACGCTTGTTACTGACTGATAGCCTTGAATAGCTGATGAGGGCAGTTCGGCAACTTCTGTACTCTCTGACACTTTCGAGCTGAGTTTGCCGAGTGCCTGTTTCACTGTCGATTGTGTCTTTTCCGTCAGAGTCATAGCCGGTTTGCTTGGTGTTACTGTGTTGCGAGCTATCGCTGTGCTTCCGTTGTTGGACTTTTCATCGCCGGAGCTGCTGCCGTCTTTACTGTCTCCGTCTCCGTTACCGTTTCCGCCTGACTTCACGCCCGTGTAAACAGCGTACCATGTCGTTTTAATCTCATTGTCATAAGCACCATCGCTCATAGTTCCCTCGCCTTCATCGGAGAGAGCGTAAACTTTCCCTTCTTCTGACGGTGTGAACTCACGGTCAATCATCACAGTGCCATACGAGAAAATCACTGACCCTTCACCGGCATAAAGACCGCTGGAAATGTAACCGCTTATGTCCCGTGATACTCCGTCAGGATATATCCCGATGACCTGAAGCCCCATGTCTTTAAGCTGTTCTCCTGTAGGAACTCTCCAGCCGTAAGCGGCTTCGGGAAGTGCTAGAATTTTTGCCGACAATGAAGCAAACTCAGACGCTTCGATTTTCGCTGGCGTTATTTCGAGCGTCTTGCTGAAACCCAAAATCCCTCGTTCGCCCGAAGGCACTCCGTCAAGTTTCACGCTGAACGTAAAGCCGGAGCCTTCAATCATGTTGTCAGCACCTGTGAAAACTTCCGATGAATTTTCGTTAATCACTGCGTATTCCGTAGCGTTGGCGAATTTCTGAGCCTCTAAGACTTCATCAGCGGCATCGCTTACACCTTTCGGCGTGAGAAGGAACATGAGCTGTGCAGTGTTCTTGTCGGCTGAAATAACTTTCGATGTAGCGTCAGTTGTATACACGTTGATTATCGCTGACATGTCTGAATATTTTTCCGTTACGAATGTCGCCATGTACGCGCCTTCCTGAACAGTTCCCTTTATCGTCAACACTCCGCCAGCAAATGTACAGCCTGACACGGGCTTTCTGCCTTTCCCTGTTCCGAATGTTACGCCTGACAGCGTATAGATTGCTCCCGAAGGTACATCGCTCGAAACGAGTTCGACTGTTACGTCAGTACCGGCCATTACGGCGTGCATTCCGTCAGGGTAGACAGGCGAAATTGACGGGCTTGCTATCAGCTTCAGGAATAATTCACAGTCAACAACAACATCAGGCAAATCCTTCAACATGTAGGTGATTTTCGTGATTGTCTTGCCTTCCATGTCTGAAGTGTATTTCCATCTCCGGGAAACTCCGTGATGTTCGACAAATTCAGAGATTGAGAATGCCAAATCGCCTGCGTTGAACCAGAGGTTATTATTGTGCCTCATGCCGTAGATTTTTCCGTCTGATGTTTCGACAAGCGCACCGAGATAATAATATTCATCGCCGCTGTTGACTTTGACATCAATACTTGAGACTTTCAGAACGTAATGACCCCAATTTCCCGGAGTTGTGAGAGCTATTGACGCTCCGTTCTGAACTTCTCTCTCAGTAACCATTTTACCGAAAGAGCCGTCAGCATTCACGGGCTTGTACTCTGCGAATATCTCATCGGCGAAATCATAACGTTCATCATCGCTCAATAGATTGTAGACAGCCTCTGTCATTCTGACCTGAACGGCTTTAACTCCAGTGATGCTCGTGATTGTTTGGCCGTCAACATCTTCTGACTCGCTCGTCAACTGAGTGAAACGTGAGGCGACTCTGGCTGTCGGAGAACTTACAGCGTCAAGCCCGTCAGCGTACAAATCCGCCGAAGTTCCGCCGACTTCACCGGCGTAAAACTCTGCCCAAGTCATATCGGTTGTGGCGAAGAAGTAATTTCCGACCTCGATTGTCGCTGTTATGTCAACGTAATCTTCATCGCTGAATGTTGCCGTGTAAGTCCCTGCATCAGCTCCGCCCGTCAGCGTCAAAACTCCGTCGCTGTAGGTGTAGTACTCAACAGGAGTAGTGCTGTGACGGCCCGTAACTTTCACGACAGATGAGATAGCGTACGAGGCATCATCGGGAATGTTCTCGAAAACGAGAGGGATCGTGATGTCATTAGAGCTTGGGAAGCAGGTAGCGTTTGCCCAAACTGAAGCGTCAGACCATTGCTTTACGTAGACATCGCAGCTCATTACGGGGTCAGGCTGATTCTTGAGCATCAAAGTTATTTTCTTGATAGTTTTGCCGGGAAGGTCAGCCGTGTGAGCGTAAGAAATTTTTGTGCCGTTGAACTCTGTGAACTCCTCGACACAAAAACCCATCTGTCCGGCTAAATCGCCTCTAATCCAAAGATTATGGAGCGGTTTCAGACCGTAAACAGAGCCGTCAGAAGTTTCGAGTTTAGCCCCGAGAAATTTATCGTAGCTCGTTCCTAAACTCAAGCCTAAATCATCATAATTGAAACCGTTAATGACTAACATGTAATTTCCGTGATGATTAGCCTTTCCGCCCGTCAACGTAACGGTTACGTCTGCGCTGACAGTATCAGTAACCATTTTTCCGAACGACCCGTCAGCGTTGAGTTCTTTGTACTCTTCGTAAGGGTCTCCGTTGTTGACGGTGTAACGTGATTTGTCGGCGAGCGAATTGTAGACGGCCTGAGTCATTCTGACCTGAACGTCTTTAACGCCCGTGAATGTCGTAGCATCGTTTGATACGTACGAATTGAAACCGCTGAAACGAGTTGCGAATCTTGCTGTAGCTGTTGATACCGCGTCATAACTTACTGTCAAATCGGCAGCGTCTTTCCCGATTTCGCCAGCGTAAAACTCTGCCCACGTCATGTTTGTAGTAGCATACACATAACCGTCATCAGCAAAGGCTGAAGAATTGCACGCCGTCAACAAAGCAACAAGCATGAACAGTAAAATACATGCTCTTTTCACTGCAATACATCTCCTTGTGAATAATATGATTTGTTGGGTAATTAAAACACGTAAAGTTTGTAAAGTCAAATAAAGGACGTTAAGTTGACAGAAAATATTTTCAAGTTTAGAATTTCTCGAGAATTTTTGAAGGGAGCGTGGATTTTAATGTCAACAATTTTTTCAGTGCAGAATATTTTTACCTGCTCCCGCTCGTCAATGCTCAAGATAAAACGTGCTTCTTTCGTCTTGCCTGAGTGAATGACGGGAACTTAAATGCGCATACGATATGACCGCTCATTCGTTCAGGTGGGCGGTCTTTTTGTATGATTACCAAAGGAGAATTTTTTTATGACAGACAAACCGATTTTCAGAGGAGTAGCAACAGCTCTCATTACGCCGACGAACTCAAACGGTGTCGATTATGACTCGTTCGCTAAAGTCATTGACTGGCAGTGTGAACAGGGCATCAATGCTCTTGTCATCGCCGGTACTACCGGTGAAGGCTCAACGCTTGATGACGCTGAACACAAAGCAGTTGTGAAGTTCGCCGTTGAACGAATTGCAGGACGCTGCACGGTTATAGCCGCTACAGGCTCAAACGATACTCGTTACGCCGTCCAGCTCTCGAAGTACTGCTGTGATGTTGGTGCAGATGCTCTTCTCTGCGTTACTCCCTACTACAACAAGACCACTCAGAACGGCCTCATCAAAATGTATGAGACTATCGCCGACTCAGTCAACAAGCCCATTATCCTCTACAATGTACCCTCAAGAACAGGCATCAACATAGAGCCTTCAACTTACGGCAAACTCTCCTATCACCCGATGATAAAGGGCATAAAGGAAGCCAATTCCAACATCAGCAAAATAGTCGAAACAGCTCATCTCATCGGCGACAGAATGGACATTTACTCCGGCAACGATGACCAGATTGTACCGATATTGTCAATGGGCGGTCAGGGAGTAATTTCTGTGTTGTCTAACCCTGCACCGAAGCAGACTATGGAAATCTGCAACAGGTTTTTTGACGGCGATGTTAAAGGAGCTGCCGAACTTCAGCTCAAATACCTTCCGTTGATTAACGCTCTTTTCTCTGAGACTAACCCGATTCCCGTGAAGGCTGCGATGGCTGCTATGGGTTTCTGTGAAAATTATGTGAGACTGCCTTTAGTACCAATGGAAGAAGAACACTGGCTGAAACTCAAAGGACTCATGAAGGAACAGGGGTTGATTTAGGCGTGAAGATAATCATTAACGGTGCTGGAGGCAAGATGGGTCATATTCTTGCTGACATGGCCGGAGCTGAGAATATAGCGGCACTTGTTGACGTTGCTTTTGACACTGGGAACGGATTGTATCACTCACTCGATGATTTCACGGGCGATGCGGACTGTGTTGTTGACTTCAGCAATCATTCAGCGACTGAGGCGGTAATCTCGTATTGTGTCAGGCGTAATCTTCCTGTCCTCATAGCCTCAACAGGTCAGACCGATAGCGAGATGTCATTGATACGTGAAGCAGGCGAGAAAATTCCAGTGTTCATTTCGCCGAACATGTCAATCGGCGTTGCTCTTGTCGCTGACATCGCAGAGAGAGTAGCGAGATTGTTCGGTGATTGCGACATCGAGATGATAGAGGCTCATCACAATCAGAAATTAGACGTTCCAAGCGGAACAGCGTTGATGCTTGCCAAGCGCATACAGTCAGCAAAAGAAAATTCATCGCTCAACATAGGCCGTCACGAAAACGGTAAACGCCCTCAGAACGAGATCGGCATTCATTCTCTTCGTTACGGCTCGGAAGTCGGAACACACGAGATAATTTTCTCGAACGGCCTTGAGACAATCACAATCAGGCATGACGCAAAGAACAGAGCGTTATTCGCAAAGGGAGCATTATCGGCGGTCAAGTGGCTGTTGACGAAGGAAGCCGGTTTCTACTCGATGAACGACTACATATCGGAGGCATAATGAACGCTCAAGAGATAATCAAATTCATAGCGGAGTCGAAGAAAGTAACGCCTGTGAAAATTTTTCTTCGTGAGAAATCGCCGATAGATTTCAGCAAGACAGGGGCGAAAATTTTCGGAGCTTCTGACAGAATTATTTTTGGCGACTGGTCAGAGTTGAAGCCGATAATTGAAGCGAATAGAGACAAGATTGACGAGATTTTGATTGAGAACTCTTCACGAAACAGCGCGATACCGTTGCTTGACATGAAAGACATTCCAGCACGCATCGAGCCGGGAGCGATAATTCGGGACAATGTAACAATCGGCAAAAACTCAGTCATCATGATGGGAGCAATCCTCAACATCGGCTCAGTTGTAGGCGAAGGAACGATGATAGACATGGGAGCGGTATTGGGAGGCCGTGCCACTGTCGGCAAAAATTGCCACATCGGAGCAGGAGCGGTTCTCGCCGGAGTGATTGAGCCTGCCAGCGCAAAGCCTGTTGTGATTGATGACGGAGTGCTTGTCGGTGCCAACGCTGTTGTCATTGAGGGAGTCCACATCGGTGAAGGTGCCGTAGTGGCCGCTGGTGCTGTGGTGATTGAGGACGTTGAGCCCGGAAAAGTTGTAGCTGGCTGCCCTGCACGTGTCATCAAGGATAAGGACGAAGGAACGACACTCAAAACAGCGTTACAGGAGTCATTGAGGAAGATATGAACTTTTTGACAGAAGCTGAAAACCTGCGCCCAAAACTCACCGAGATTCGCAAAGAACTTCATCGTAACCCCGAAATCGGCGATCATGAGTTCAAGACGGCCGAAATCATCGAGAAGTATCTTGACGAAATCGGCATTGCTCACAGACGAATCATCGGCACAGGGATAATCGCTCGTGTTGACGGGAAGTTACCGGGCCGAAGCTGTGCAGTACGTTCGGACATTGACGCACTGCCGATAACTGAAATGACGGGCTGTGATTTCGCCAGTCAGAACGCCGGAATGATGCACGCCTGCGGCCATGACGTACACATGACGGGCGCAATCGGAGCGGCAACGATTCTCAACGCTCACCGGGACGAACTGAGCGGAACGGTAACATTCATCTTTCAGCCCAACGAAGAAGGCGACGGAGGAGCTGACAGAATTATTGCTGACGGTGGACTTGATGGAGTTGAGGCGGTATTCGGCTGTCATGTTGACCCTGCGTTGAAGGCTGGCCATGTCGGCATAAAGTACGGAGACTTTTACGCAGCTTCGGCAACGTGGAAAGCTTCAATCATCGGCAAGTCATCACACGGTGCGCAGCGTGATAAAGGGATTGACAGCATCGAGGCAGCATCGCACATAGTCCCGGAAATTCTGAAAATTCCCGGCGGTGTCGTAAGTGTCGGAATGTTTCACGCAGGTACAGCCAACAACATTCTCGCCGGACGTGCAGACTTGGCCGGAATAATTCGGACTTACGGACTTGAAGCTCGTTCGAGAATGTGCAGAGAACTTGAGACTACATGCGAGAGAGTGTCATCATCATTCGGCGCGAAGTGTGAAGTAAAAGTAACTGACTCATGTGTCGGCGTAGTCAACGATAACGATACAATCAACGCAATGATAGAGCGTACAGCACGTGAGACTTTCGGCGATGAAAGAGTTGACATCATCGACAAGCCTTTATTCATCAGCGAGGACTTCGGAAGCTACATAATTGCTAAGACAGGCTGTTTCTATCACATCGGCGCAGGCTGTGAATATCCTTTGCACAGCGATAAATTCCTTCCAGTGCCTGACGCTTTTGTTATGGCCTCAGCAATGCACGCGGCATCAGCATATACATTCAACAAGACAGGAGTTAATGAATAATTGAGCAGAGTAATAACGGCAAAATTCGGGGGAACATCATTGGCGGACGCTTCACAGATCCGCAAAGCAGCAGAAATCATCAAGTCAAACCCTGAAATAAAATACGTAGTTGCCTCAGCACCGGGCAAAAGATTCAAAGACGACATAAAAGTAACTGACCTCCTCTACAGCTGCTACAGTGAATTTGCGAAAGGCGATGAATTTTTCCCGACACTGGTAAAGATTAAACAGCGTTACGAGGAAATCATCAGGGAACTTGGCGTAACGTTCGACATTTCAGCCGAGATTGACACGATAGAACAGACGTTGAAGAAATACCCTCCGGCGGATTACCTTGCAAGCAGGGGAGAATATCTCAACAGTAAAATAATCGCTGACTTTTTGGGCTGGACTTTTGTTGACGCAGCCGAAGTGATTTTCTTTGACGAGAACGGACATTTTGACGGCGAAAAAACTTTCATGACGGTGAACGCAAAGTTACGGGACATTCCGAACGCTGTTGTGCCGGGTTTCTACGGCTCAATGCCTGACGGGAGGATAAAGACATTCTCTCGCGGAGGCTCTGACGTAACAGGCTCAATCGTCGCACGTTCAACACAGTCAGACATCTACGAGAACTGGACGGACGTAAACGGAATGCTATCGGCTGACCCTCGAATCGTCAACAATCCATTACCGATCGAATACATAACATATACGGAACTGCGCGAGCTGTCATACATGGGGGCCAGCGTTCTTCATGAAGATGCAGTATTTCCGGTGAGAAAGGCAGGTATTCCCATTAACATACGCAACACTAACGCGCCTGACGCAAAAGGCACATTGATAGCGGCATCATTACCTAAAGACGTGAAACGCAGACCCGTAACAGGCATAGCAGGCCGAAAAGGTTTCACGAGCGTGAGAGTCGAAAAGTCTCAAATGAACGGTCAGACAGGTTTCGGAGCAAGACTGTTATACATTTTTTCACGCAACGGCGTACCCTTTGAGCATTGCCCGACAGGAATTGACACGATAAGCGTTGTCGTGAACAGTTCGGCATTCGATTTAAGACGTGATGATATTCTCCGTGAAATCAAGAACGAACTTTCGCCCGACTTCATCACGATTGAGAAGAATTTAGCGGTCATTGCCGTTGTCGGTGAAGGAATGGTCAGCGCAAGAGGTACGGCAGCAAAAGTTTTCTCATCGCTCGCTGACGCTGGAGTGAACATCAGAATGATAGATCAGGGTTCTGACGAGCTGAATATCATCATAGGAGTTGACGAGTCAGACTATGAGACATCGGTTAAAGCGTTATACTCTTCGATGATTGAGAAGTAAAAAAATAGAGGTCTCAGAAAAATTCGGAGGCCTCTTTTCCATCTTCCAGACTGAAAGCTACAATGTCCTCAACGCTTCAATAAACTCATCAATTTCTCCTTTCTCCGTGAAAAATCCCGGCGATACTCTCAAAGCTCCCTGCGGAAAAGTTCCGAGTGTCTTATGTGCTGACGGTGCGCAATGAAGACCCGGTCTTGTCTCAAATCCTAAGCGTGAAAGCTCATCGGCCAAAATCCCGTTATCCTTTCCCGAAATGTTGACCGAGAAAACGCAAAGTCTTCCGTTCATGTCGGGCATTCCGTGAACAGTCAAGCCGTCAATCTTCCTCAGACCGTCAAGAAGGTACTGGCCTGTTTCAGTCTCACGCTTCGCTATCGTGTCAAGCCCGGTCTCTTTCAGCCAGTCAAGAGCAGCGTTAAGCCCGGCGATTCCCGGTAGATTGGGCGTGCCTGCCTCGAACTTGTCGGGCATGTCTTCGGGCTGTGTCTCAAGGTGTGAATAACTCCCTGTTCCGCCAGTGATGAAGGGCTTTACGATTGACGCAAAATCACGCTTCCAGATGATACCGCCTGTTCCCTGCGGACCGTGAAGCCCTTTATGGCCGGTGAAACACAGTGCCGACAGTCCGAGATCTTTCGTGTTGAGCGGGATAACTCCTGCTGTCTGTGCAGTGTCAAGCACAAGAGGAACCGAACTCTTACGGCAGATTTCAGCAATTTCTTCGACAGGCTGAACAGTTCCCGAAACGTTGCTTGCGTGACTCATTACGAGCAAGTCATATTTTGTTGACTCTAACTCCCTCTCAACGTCATCAGCGTGAACAAGCCCGAGTGAATCCGCCCTCACTACGTTGACTTTCACTCCTTTAGCCTCTAACGCTCTGAGAGGCCTCATCACTGCGTTGTGTTCCATTGATGATGTCAAAACGCTCATTCCCTCACGCAAATAGCCATTAAGTACAACGTTGAGAGCCTCAGTGATGTTAGACGTGAAAGTAACAAGCATAGGGTCAGCGTCATCATAACCCCCGAAAAATTCAGCAAGTTTAATCCGACAGTCAAGCATGATATTCATCGTCTTCATGTCTCGCTGTGAATTAGAACCTCTCGATGAGTTCGCTCCGCCGTTCAGCATAAAATCACGCACGGCATTTATCACACATTCAGGCTTCGGCCAAGTCGTGGCGGCGTTGTTGAGATAGCTCACGTCAATAGCCCTCCCTTATTGCGTAACGCACAAGCCCGGCCATGCTGGTACAGCCGGTCTTCTCCATGATGTGCCGTCTGTGAACGTCTACTGTGTTCTTGCTGATTGCGAGATCGTAGGCGATTTCTTTAGCGTTCTTGCCTTCAGCTAAAAGTTTGAGGACTTCACGCTCACGTTCGGACAGAAGACGGGCGGAATTTCTCTCGTCAGCCTTCAACAGTCTCAAATAATCCTCAACAACAACCTGAAGCGATGACCTAGCGATATAGAAATTTCCCATCATGACGGTCTTTATCGCCTCGTAAAGCTCTTCCGACGTGCATTCCTTGAGAATATAACCCTGCGCTCCTGCCCTGAGACTTTCAACGATAAGTTCACGGCTGTTGTACATTGAGAGCATTATAGCCTTCACGTCAGGGAGCTGAGAACGAATCTGTTTCAGTGCTTTTATTCCGTTCAATTCCGGCATGGCTATATCCATGAGAATCACGTCAGGTTTGATTTTCACGGCCTCGCTTATTGCCTGCTGACCGTCTTTAGCCTGTCCTGATAATTCGAGTTCCTGCTTCTTTTTCATGAGTTCGGCAAGTCCTTCGATGAACAGCTTGTGATCGTCAGCCAGAAGTATTCTTGTCGTCATGTAAAATTTCTCCTTTCTTCATTCGTAGAGGACATGTCATAACTGCCATGAGACCGTTTCCCGGCTCTGAAAATATTTTGAGATTACCGCCCAGTGCCAGCAGCCTTTCTTTTATGCTGAACAGTCCGAAGCCTTTACTGTTACTGATGAGTCCTGTTCCGTTATCCTCAACGGCAACGGTGATGATTTCGGGCTTACGATTGATGATGATGTCGACCCGTGAAGCCCCCGAATGTTTCACGGCGTTGATGAGGAGTTCCCGTGCCATTCGGTAAAGTATCACGCATACGGAATCATCAGCTCTGTATTCTTCATCGCTTCCTTTCGTGATTATGTGCCACTGTATTCCGTGAGGTTCGAGAATGTTGTGTGCAAGTTCCTCAAGTGCCGGGTTCAGCCCTGCTTCTTTGAGGACTGGAGGACTCAGCTCAAAAATCAGGCTTCTGTTTCCAGTGATGATTTTCTCCGTGATGCTGACCAGCTCATTCAGTTCAGGGCGTATATTCTCTGTGTCATCACGCTCTTGAAGCTCACGAAGCATTCTGAGCTGGCAGAGAAGATCATAGCCTACTCTGTCATGAAGTTCAGAGGCCACAGACCGCCTTGTTGCTTCCTCACTGAGCGTCAACTGAGCGGCAAGTTCACGGAGCTGTTCCTGACGTTTTCTGAGGGCATTGCCGGAACGTTTGAGCTTTGTACGGTCAAGAAAGATCACGGCGGCCATGTTTGGCGGAATTGGGAACGCTACGGCCTCAAGGTAACTGTCAACATCAACGCTCTCACCGATACAGTGCATGGTTTTTTTTTGATTGAGACACTCACGGATTACCTCTGACCATCGAGGCTCAGCGTCGGGCCAAACGTCATGAAAAGTTTTGCCGATGACATTAGAGCGTGAGAGCTTCATGACTTTTTCGTAGGCCGGATTTACGTCAACAAAAATGATTTTCCCCCCTTCGACTTTATACAAGGCGATAGGGTCGAAGACTCTCTCGAATAAGATCCTGTAATAAAAATTTTTGCCGGAGTTTAATATTTCCATAGCGATTCAACATGTCCTGATAGATTTTTTGCGACATATAAATTATAATGCACGGCGTGATTTTAATATATTCGGAAGTGAGATTCGTCTGGTGACGGGCTCGGGCTTCAAACCCGTTGAGGGGCGGTTATGGCTGTCTCTGGTGGATTCGATTTCCACACACTTCCGCCAAATACGGAGATACATCTAGAACTAATTATCCTTGATAATGCAGAAATGTCGCCAGAGCAAGAGATAGTGCAGGACTTAATGACAATCATTCATTGTTTCAGCTCAAGGCTTTACGGGTTAAGGAATTACCGAAAATCTCTGAAAGAGGCATTAAATAATGACTTGCCACAGAGCATACGAAGTTGAACTGAAGCCAACTAGTGAACAAATCCAGAAAATTGAGCGCACTATGGGGGTGTGTCGTTATGTTTATAATCTTTTCATAGCGACTAATCTTGATAATTATCGCAATGGTACTCACGAATATATTAAATTATGGATATGGGAAGTATCGTCCAAAGCCGTAAAGAAAGCCATAATGAACGCAGACAAAGCCTACAGGAATTTTCTGAAGGGCAGAACAGGCTTTCCGAAATTCAAGAAGCGTAACGGACGGCCAGTCGGCATGTATTTACCGCGCAATAGTCCTAATGATTTATCAGTGGAACGGCATAGAGCGAAAATCCCGACATTAGGCTGGGTACGTATCAAGGAATGTGGCTATGTTCCGAGAAAAGCTAAAGCAATAAGCGTAACAATCAGGAAGCGTGCCGGAAGATATTTTGCGTCATTCGTTTTTGAGACTAACGCAGTACCAGTGTCAAGCACAAAAACGGCAGGTATCGGGATAGATTTAGGAGTAAAGAGTTTCGCAGTAATATCGGACGGACGTAACTATCCGAACATCAACAAAACAGAACAAGTAAAGAAAGCAAGACGAAGGCTGAAGCGTGAACAGCGTAAATTTTCACGCAAATCCAAACAACGAAAGGAGGGAGCTGCTAGTAAAAAGTGTAAACGTTCCAACCTAGACAAACAGAGACTGAAAGTACAGCGGGCGTATATGAAACTGAGTAACAAACGCCACGATTACATCAATAAAACTGTACATGAAATAGTAATTACACGGCCTGAGTTTATCACTATAGAAGATTTGAACGTATCGGGAATGCTGAAGAACCGTCATCTGTCAAAAGCAATAGCGAGCTGTGAGTTCTGGTACTTCAGAGCATTGTTAGAGCGTAAGTGCTTAGAGTACGGAATAGAGCTCAGGATAGCGGACAGGTTTTACGCAAGTTCAAAGACGTGTTCACAGTGTGGTAATGTGAAGAAAGACTTGAAGCTGAAAGACCGTGTGTATGAATGTACAGAATGCGGATTAGTGATTGACAGAGATTATAACGCCGCATTAAATTTGAGAAGCTGTATGAAATATCGTACCGCTGGCTAG
>CAJODC010000025.1:29625-36619 GCA_905233215.1 uncultured Synergistales bacterium | reverse complement strand
TCTCTTGAAGACCGCTGATATTCTCCGGGCCGTTAATCGTCATATTCAATGGCTGGTTGAAATCGCAGTCATATAATTTCCCGTCCCAGCCTACCGACAGTTGAAATCTGCACATCATGCCTTCAAGCGCAGAAGGGTTGAAGGCATCATAGAGTCGATTCATGTACCTGTCATAATTCCCTGAACGTTTCAGAAATTCACCGAAACGGCCTATCGGATTATTTGTTATTGCAAATAGCCGGGTAAACTCAATACCGTGTTCAGCCTTCAAACGTGATTTATATTCCCGTTCAATTTCGGCTTGATTGGGAGGGAGAAAAGCTCCGCCGGGATTGTACACTAAATCAAGCGGTAATTTCTCATCAATTCCATAACCGAGCGAGTTCAATTTTTTCAGCATTGATATTACCGCCTTGAACGTTCCTTTACCACGCTGTCTGTCGCAATCGCTTTCAGTGTAATACGGCAATGAGCATACTATCTCTATCTTTCTTTCAGCAAGGAAGCCGGGAATATCCTCGTAACCTTTCTCTGTCATGATTACAAGATTGCTTCTTACCATGATGAGAGGGCAAATTTTCGCTGACTCATCAATCAGCCAGCGGAAATCAGGATTCATTTCCGGCGCACCTCCCGTAACATCAAGCGTCTCAAAATTAGGCAGGACACGCAGTACATGTCTCATTGTCTCACGTGTCATTATCTCTTTTCGGTTAGGCCCGGCTTCAATGTGGCAGTGTTTGCACGACAAGTTACAGAGACTCCCTAAGTTGACCTGAAGAGTTGTGAGCTTCTCTTCAGTCATAGCCAGCTTGGGATCATGAATCATATTCTCGAACGGCTCAATCACATTGACAGCCCCTTCGCTACATTCTTCATCTGCACTCCGTGAACGAGACTCGCTCCTCCCCTCAACGCGCACGCAACGTGTACAGCTTCCGTCATCTGTTCCTCGTTCGCTCCGTTCTCGAGACAGCTCTGCGTGTATGCGTCAATGCAGTACGGACACTGAACAGCGTGAGCAACCGCCAGAGCGATCAATGCCTTCTCACGTTTCGTTAATGCTCCTGCCTCAAACACTGAGCCGTAATAGTCCATGAATTTTTCCCACAAACCGGGCGCAAATTCTCCCATTGATGAAAATTTCCCTAAGTCTTCAGGGTTGTAATAGGTCTCCATAAATTTATTCCTCCTTTAGCCTTTTTGCTGTGATGAATCTGTTGACGAGATTCGATTTTGCTGATGACTCTTCACCGTTCCCGAAAATCAAATCAAGTATGTGAACGCTCTTGTGATTCTCTCCTGCTGACATAAACGAACGGCACGAGGCGCAGTAAGATAATATCACCTCACAGGGAGCTTCGGCGGCTCTTTTGATTGCGGCTTCACGGCCTATTGACGGATTGCCCGATGTTATTGCCTGAATACCTCCGCAGCATTTCGGATTTGTTCCGGGAAATTCACGGTAATTGACACCGAGATAGCTCAGAAGCTCACGGACGCTGAACATGATTTCGGGGGTACTCGTGCATGAGTCCTGTACGCAGACATCGAGACCGGAATATTTCCCCCTGAGTGTTTCGGGCAGTCCGTGTTTCATCATCACTGGCCACAGCGACAAAATATTTCTTCCTCCGCCGTTATCCCTGAGAACGTTATAGCAGTTTTGACAGGCCGTTATTACTGTCTCCGCTTCCATGTCATCAAGTGCGCTGTTGACTTCCTCAATTCTTTTACGGAACGTTTCATCATCGCCGATCAGCTTTAACGGTTTTGCGCAACACGCCGTAATTATTCCGCAAGTCCCTTCGTGCTTGGTCAAATAGTCCCTGACATTGAACACGTAATCAGGATTATAGCCCGAAAGACTACAGCCGGGAAAGAATACTGTCTTTGCTTTCCCGGTTGAACGGCTGAGAGTCTTTGAGGCTGAAAAAATTTGATCCGCCCTGATTCCTGAACGGTATAAAAACTCTTTAATGTTCATTTTTTCGACTGAAGAATACTACCGCTAGTCCAACAACAGCCGTAATGATTATGGCGGTGTTGATTGTTGAGAATGGGACTCTTGTCTGCATGATGCCTTCTCTGATTATCGAGGCAGGAATTATTTTCATGCTCCCGAATCCTAACACTGAGTAAACGCCCGCGCATGACACGACAAGACTCAACGCTGAAGCCGTGAACGTACTGCAAATTTTCCGCAACGGCTTTATGGCCGTCTGCAACGTAAACAGCACCGCAACAGTTCCGAAAAACAGCCAGCCGATATTCACACGCATTTCAAGCCACGTTACCTGAAACATTAAGACGCTGGCAAGCATTCCCAGTGTGATGGAGTTGTAGAGGCGTGCAATCATTACTTGACGAGCCTCACAATAACATTGACCCTCGTTCCGTCAGGCGGAAGAACATCGGCGTTACCGTGAAAGCTCACCTCTTTGTTGTTGAGTGCGCCTGTAGGCCATGCTGCATTGGTAGTGATTCCGGCAGCGCATGAGTCGAGGCAGATGTAGCAGCCCGGGTGACTCCTCTGAGCAAATTCGAGATTGCCCGTGAATCTCAAGTCAAGCGGTCTGGCTTCACCGTCTCTAACTTCGCTGACGATTGCGGCATCAAGCGGTATTTCACCGTTTGACCCTTCCCACGTGATGAAGGCTGTTACTTTGCTTCCTTCGGTCGATTTGCCTTCCGCGCTGTTTCGTGCTTTCATGTCCGCTGGCGTTATGTTGTTGCCGGGAATCGCTCCGAGTTCGGCTAATGCGTTGTAGTAATCTATCTCGCTGACCAACGCTCTCATGATTGATTTTTCGCCGTTACCGCCTTTGTAGTATGAGAGGGCGTGCTTTGTTGGACTGACTAAATATTTCCCGTTGACTTCCGCCGGGATTATGATTTCTCCCTTTTCTTTGTTGACCGTGAGCGACAATTCCTCAGCGTATGCCGATGAGATTACAACGAGCAACGCAACGAGTAACAGTAACAATTTCTTCATGATAAATTACCTCCTGACAAATTTTTTTCTGAGAATGATTCCCAAAACTGTAACTATAACCGCAAGAGTTACAGCGAGGAATAAATACAGCTTCCGGCGTTCTGAGTTTCCTATTCCGGCAGCACCAAGCGTAAACGCAGCAGCACCCGGAGCCATGAATAAGAAAGTGTAAACAGTATAGGGCAATAGCTTAATGTCCGTGAGACCGTAAGCGAAATTCTGAAGGTTATACGGGAACAAAGGCACAAGCCGTGTAACCATAAGCAAAATCATTCCGCTGTGTTCCGCGTCATCAAACAGAATTTTTTTCAGCACTGAACTTTTTTCGAGCATTGGACGAACTGAGTCACGCAGGAAGTAACGCCCCGTCAAAAACGCAAGAACAGCACCGAGAGTTGCGGCCATAAGACACAGTACAGTTCCCGTGAAAGGCTCAAAAAGCAATCCGGCAATCACAGCGAAAATCGCTCCCGGCATCGCAAGCAGTACGCACCCGGCAGAAGTCGCAATTATGTAGACCGCCATAGCCTTAACGGGATTATGATTGACGTACTCACGGAATTTCGGCACAACGTTAATGAATTTTTCCGTCCAACCGTAACGATGACTTAATATGAGAATCACGGCCATGATGACGAGAAATATAATCGGTTTGACACAGCGTTTCAATTTTTCTTGCGCTCCCTGTACATTTTCCGCATCATGACAATCACTGCTGACAGAGCAAAAAGAAGCAATAATCCCGTCATGAGCATCTGCGCTCCACCCGTCAACATTCCTCCGACATACGAATACACGATTGTTGCCGGTAATTGTCCGATACCTGTAGCGATGAAGAACGGCAGGAATTTCATTGACGTTAACCCGGCGGCATAACTCACCAAGTCAAACGATATGAACGGAAGCAAACGAGCTATCAATATGCTGTGAGTCCCATAACGTGAAAAGAAATCATCAATCGATTGCAAACCCGTTTTGCTTGTGAGTCTCTCGGCTGTGTCACGTCCCAGAATCCTCGCAATGTAGAAACAGATCGCTGCTCCTGCCATTGCGCTTGACCATGAGAGAATTGCTCCCTTCCACCAGCCGAAAAGATTAGCGTTCGCAAGCGTTATGATGAATGCCGGAAGGGGAGCCGCTACCGACTGAAATATCATCAGGAAGAATGACACCGCTGCGGCATATGCTCCGTATTCTGCGACAAAATCACGCATCACCTTAAAATCGCCGGACGCAAACGCCGAGAATACCGTATCGGTGAAAGTCTTGCATGACGGGAAAATGAAGTAAGACGCAACCGCAATAACAAGAACCGCCAGAATTAAAATTTTTCCTGAAAGTTTACGCATTATCCGTAAAAGAAAAGCCCCGTCACTAAGGGCAGGGCATTAACAGATTTTCAGTTAGTCCAAATCAAGCGTAACTTTGAACACAAATGTTTTCGGGCTGAACCAGTCAACAGCTTTTCCGTCAATCTCTGCATAAGGATACATGAAGTATGTCAACGGAGTTTTCGCTGTTGCTTCGCTGAGTACGGTTTCACGAGTATCACGGTTGAGCGCGATTCTCAGAAGGTCATCGCCAGCCCAGAAGAAATCAGTCCATTTCTTAGCGTCTTCAACCTTCTCGATTTTCTCGTTGAGCATCTTCTTGCGAACGTCCGCAGGGTCAGCCATTACCCAGCCGGTTCCGGGAAGGTAAAACTCTGTCCAGCAGTGATAGTTCCCTGTGATCTCGCCTGATTTCGCAGGGTCGACTCTGAGGCCGTAGACATCTCTTGTGGGAATCCCTGAAGCCCTAGCGAGAGCAACGAATACCGAGCTGATGTCCGCGCATTTTCCGCCGCCGCTCTTCTCTGAGATTGTACGCTCAGGAAGTCCGAGTCCGCAGCCTTCTTTCACGTCTTCGTCACGGAATGTGTGCTCAAGTACCCACATGTAGATACCCATAGCTTTGTCGAGAATGGTCTCTTTCTTGAGGAACTCCATGCTTGCCTCAGCGCAGAAGCCTCTGTCGATAGGCAGTGAGGGAGTCGCCATCGTGTACTTCAAGACTTCGGGCGGGAATGCGTCTTTTGTCTCCTTGAGAGCTGCTGCAGGTTTCTTGCTGTAATGCGAGTCTGCCTTGAATGACATCGTGAGGCTGGGAACTTCAGCAGGCTTTGTCCACGTTGCATGGAGATATACAGCTCCGCTCTTGGGGTCATTCTCAACGCCGACAACTGCACCGTTCGATTTGATGTCCATCATCGTAATCGTCTGGTTAGCGTCCGAAAGGGGGTAAGGAAGCCATAACTCAGCCTTTTCGGCTTTCTCAGCGTCCTTCAGGTTGACCTCGAATGTTACCTTGCCTTTGTATTCGGCGAATGATACGGCAGAGAATGACAGTACCGTAGCGACAACGAGAAGAATACATAAAACTTTACGCATAAAAAATATCACTCCTTGAAAAATATATCTCAGGGCATGAATAACCCTTAGACAACAAAACTCAATAATTTATCTGGAAACTGCCGGGCTTGCGGCTTTCTGGAAAGGGTTTAGAGGACTTCTCCAGCATACGAATTAACACGGCAGTGTGCATCACGTGCATTAGAGAAACTTGCTCATGTTAATCTCGCTGGCATTGATTTTGAATCCTCCTGTATGAATTTTCTTTGATACTGCAAATTTTAAGGTTATAATCCGTGAAAAACAATAGGAGGTTTTCATTATCATTAACATACCAGTTTATTCAATAACCGCATGGTCAGGAGCAGGCAAGACCACATTTATCGAACACTTAATCCCTGAACTCAAACGCAGGAATATCAGAGTCGCCGTCATAAAACATGATGCCCATGATTTTGAGATCGACAAAGAAGGCAAAGACACTTTCAGATTCACGGAGGCCGGAGCGGAAGTTGTAGCTATAACTTCAAGGACTCATGCCGCTATCATGGAGAACAGAGCTTTAACGCTTGCTGAAATTCTCGGACATATTCATGACGTTGACGTGATAATTGTTGAGGGCTTCAAGAGCGAGGACTTGCCCAAAATCGGACTCAGGCGCGGAAATTTTGACTTACCGGAAGGAAAATATATCGCCGTGATTAGCGACACTCCTTTTGAATGTGATGTGCCTGTGTTTGATATTGATGATTATTACGGTTTTGCGGAATGGATAGTTAATGAAATCGCACAATAGGAATAATCATCGGGAGTTGTTATAATCCGTAAAAATCATTGTTCTTTGAGGAGGGATTCATTTTGTACAGGCCGGTAACTTGAGCAGACTTTGAATTTGCACGTGCTGCACTATGTTACCGTCGGCATGAATCCGTAGCATTATAGTTTTTCTTGCAGGAATGCTTCTGAGATATTATCCGGCGGAAAGAGTCGGATTATTTTTATCAGGAGCGTCAATCATGGGGGATAAACTAAACAGCGATATTTTACGTTGAGCCGTCAAAAGCACTTCTCCAAACTCTAAGGGACAATGAAATTTTTGAGCATTTCCCATTCAGAGAAGATAAGAATCTCATTGACACAGGAATAAAAATCATCAGCCAGTTTTTTGCCGACAAACACGGGAAAGATGACGAAATGACATCGGAAGTACGTTGGGACTTCACGCAGTTATTCGTAGGACCTTACGCGCTTCCGGCTCCGGCGTGGGAGTCTGTTTACCGAAGTAACGAGCATCTTTTGTATCAAGACACAGCGTTTCAGGTTCGCAAGGATTATTTGAAGTATAACTTCATACCGAAAAATTATCCTCATGAAGCTGACGATCATATAGGTTTTGAGCTTGATTTCATGCTCCAGTTAAGCACGGACAAACAAGCCCTGAAAGACAGCCGGAAATTTCTCCGTGAACATCTCACGCAATGGATACCCGAATTTTCACAGGACGTACAAAAACACGCTCTCACGGAATTTTACAGGGGAGCAGCAATAATCCTCAAGGGATTCATAGCTGAGGATTTAATTCTGCTTGATGAGATTCTTGACTGACACA
>CAJODC010000025.1:0-29578 GCA_905233215.1 uncultured Synergistales bacterium | reverse complement strand
TCGGCTGTTGCGGCTCTCTCAGGTTATGAGAACGAACTGAAGAAAATCACACCTGCTGAGGCTCAGACAATTTCACAGGAAAAAGGCGAGTGGAAGAACGCTCCATGCTGGCACAACTGCGGAGGACGCTGCCACATTAAAGCACTCGTCAGCGGTGGCAAAATCGTAAGACTCAAGACTGATGACACTCACCCCGACTCGATTGATTACCCGCAGTTGAGAGCGTGCGCAAGAGGTCATGCACAGCGTCAGCAGGTCGCCGGGCCTGACAGACTGAAGTACCCGATGAAGCGAACTCACTGGGAACACGGCGGAGGCGACAAGTCATTACGAGGCCGTGATACGTGGGAGAGAATCTCATGGGACGAAGCGTTAGACATCGTAGCGTCAGAAATCAAAATCTCAAAGGAGAAATACGGCCCTAAGTCAATATTCTTGATGGACGAGAACTTCAACAATCAGGGCGGTGAAATTTTCCGGGTGCTTGGTCTTTACGGCGGTTACATGTCGAAATACGGCAGCCGTTCACGTGGAGCATGGAGGCAGGCGATGAAGCCTATACTCGGTTACGACAGGAAATATCACAATCAGAATGACCGACTCGACCTCGTTAAAGCAAAATTGATTCTCCTCTGGGGGAGTAATCCTGCGTGGAACAGTTACCCGTCAGCAATGAACAACTTGATTCGCGCAAAGGAAGCCGGAGCGAAAATCATCGCAATAGACCCAATGTACACGACAACAGCTTCAGTCATCGCCGATGAATATATCCCGATAAGGCCAGCGACTGATACACCGCTGCTTCTTGCGATGGCCTATGTGATGTTGAAGGAAGACAGTCCCGAAAAGCCCATGATTGATTGGGACTTCCTCAACCGCTGCACCGTAGGTTTCGACTCTGAACACATGCCTGAAGGCGCAGACCCTAAGATGAATTTCAAGGATTACGTTTTGGGCAATCTTGACGGACTCCCGAAGACCCCCGAATGGGCATCGAAAATTTGCGGAACTCCCGTTGATACGATCTACAGGCTTGCACGTGAAGTCGGACTCACTAAGCCCGTTACGGCTCTCTTCGCGTGGAACTCAGCGAGAGCGGACAAAGCGACTCACGTCTGTCTCGCTCAAATGACACTCGCGGCCATGACCGGCAACATGGGAATCCCCGGCGGAGCGTTCTCATGCAGTTGTCAGGAACGTTCAACCGAAGGCGGCCCGGCTCTTGTCGCTCCCGGCTCAACAGGAGTTACAGCGATCAAGAATCCCATTCCCAACAGTGAGAGAATGTGCGCGAATGAACATTGGCGTGCAATCCTCACAGGGAAATACACCGCTGGTCAGGGCGCAAAGAAAGATTTAGACTGCCACATAATCTATCACGCTCACAGCAACATCGTCTCACAGACCGCCAACACAATGGAAAGCATTGAGGCTCACAGGAAGGTTGATTTTGTCGTAACTCATCAATTTCTCCTCAACAGCTGCGCAATGTTCTCCGATGTCGTTCTTCCCATCACAACCCCTTGGGAGCGAGACGGAATGGTATTGGGCGGTGCGCGTGAGGTCATGATTTGGACTCAGAAAGTCATTGACCCGTTGTTTGAGGCAAAAGATGACGGCTGGATAGCGTTGGAGTTAGGCAAGAGACTCGGACTTGACCCGAAGGAAGTCGAACCCGTTTCACTCAAACAGCAGAACTTCAACATGTTGGCAGGGGCGAAAGTCGCAAAACCTGATAATTCAGGAATGGAGACACTTTTGACGATAACGGCTGAAGACATAAAAGCAATGGGCGTTGAAGGCGAGCCTCAGAAGGGAAGAATTACGCTTTCCGAATTGCGTGAGGCAGGAAGCTACCAAGTTCCCAGAAAAATGGACGATGCTTTCTACTATGTCAACAACAAAGCATTCCGTGAAGACCCCGAAAAGAATCCGTTGAAGACAAGAGACGGAAAACTTCAGATTTATTGCGGAGAACTGGCCGAAATGGTAACAAAAGCAGGCTGGAATGAAGGAAAACCGATAGCGATATATGAGCCTTCAGTTGAAGGTTACGAGGCAACATTCTCCGATTTCGAGAAGGGCATCAAGGGCAAATATCCTCTTCAGGTTTGCAGTGTCCACGTACCCAGAGGCGCACACGGCAACGTGAGTAATTCGCTGTGGCTTCGTGAAGCGTTCCCGATTCCATTGCTGATGAATCCGGCTGACGCTGAACCGAGAGGACTCAAAGAGGACGACACCGTTAAAGTCTTCAACGATCACGGGACTGTCGTACGCAGACTTCACGTTACAGAGCGAGTGATGCCCGGCGTTGTAATGCTCGGCGAAGGCTCATGGGTACAGCTCAACGAAGACGGTTACGACATAGGAGGCTGTCCGAACGTTTTAACGGGCACATTCCCTTCAGGGCCTGACATTGAGTCTTTCGTGAGCATTGCTGAAGTCGCAAAATATGACAAGCCGTCATTACCTGATGCTCTCTGGCCTCAGAGAATAATATTCTAACCGTAGAAAGGGGATAAGACTATGAGCCAGAAAGGTTTCCGCTACGATATGAACAAGTGCTTGGAGTGCCGTGCGTGTGTTGTCTCATGCAAGGACAAGAACGATCTGCCTGTAGGCGTGAACTTCAACTCGATTGAGGAGAGGGAGCGAGGAAAATTCCCTGATGTCTACGTTTGGTTCACTCTCAAGATGTGCCGGCACTGCTCGAAGCCTGCGTGTGTCGAAAAATGCCCGACAGGCGCAATGACCAAAGATGACGACACCGGAATGGTATACGTCAAGGAAGATGTCTGCATAGGCTGCGGAATGTGCGCTAAGGCCTGCCCTTATGGAGCGGTTCAGATTCGTGACGACAAGAAGAAGGCTGCGAAGTGCGACGGCTGTTTGGAGCTTCAGAGAAGGGGAGAGCTTCCCGTCTGTGTCGCTTCATGCACGAGCAGATGCCTCACGTATGTTGACGTTGACGAACTGAAGAAGGAGGACGGACTTGTTAGAGCGGTGAATGATGATGTTTCACCGAATCTTACCGAGCCGAATCTCTACTATAAGCCCAAAAAGGGAATGAAGGCGTAAATCTATGTTCGGCGGAATTGCAGATATATTCTTCCCTGATAATTTGCCGGTCATGGATAAGTCTGCATGTCTTAACCGCCGTAACCGTTTCGAGCCTTGCGCTTTGTGTGAGACTGTCTGCACTTTCGGGGCGTTGAGCATAAGTGCGGGGCTTGTTTCTATTGATGCCGGAAAATGTACGTGCTGCGGATTGTGTTCCACTGTTTGTCCGTCAGAAGCATTGAAGCTGAAAGATTATCGAATTTTCAGGAGTATCGCCGGAAATAATAAACTGCGTTGCATGAAGTCAGGCGGAATCATCTGCTTAAAGTCTCTGAGTCCTTCGTTCGCTGCTGCTGTACTCGTGATAAGTCCGGCAATAAAACTCGTAATGCCGTGTGAAAATTGCGCCCTTTCAGAAAAATTTTTGTTCGACAATCTCAACATAGCAATGAAATTCCTTGACGCTCTTGGAGTGAGTCATGATGTCGAAATTATCAGTGATGAAAATTTTGAGGAAGGACTCTCAAGGCGTGAGCTTCTTTCATCGTTCTTCACTTGGGGTAAAAACAAAGGCAGTAATATAATCGAGGACGTTATATGGCATAATCAAAGCGGTGTATTTCTTGCGAGGAATTTTCTTGCTGACAGTCTGAAGAATGAATCCGGCCATGTTGAAGCAGGAGTGTTCTATGATTTTTCGGTGTCAGAAGGCTGTAACGTCTGCGGATTCTGTGAGGCTTTATGCCCTTCAGGAGCGTGGAATATCTCAAAGAATGACGGAAAAGCAACGCTCACTTTCGACACTCTGAAATGTTCAGGGTGTATGATGTGCGTGAAAAAATGCCCCGAAAACGCGATAATATTCCGGGAAAAATTCGCGTGGCCTGTAGAATCGTCAGTAAAATTTGAAGCCAGCATGATTCGCTGTCGTCATTGCGGAAAATGGTTTGTACAGAGCAAGCCGGAAATTGAATTATGCGCTCAATGTTCAAAATAGAGGAGTGATTGATTAAATGTTTGGTCTTGGAATGTCCGAGTTAATACTGATACTGATAATAGCTCTCGTTATATTCGGCCCTGCAAAGCTCCCTGAAATCGGTAAAGCATTCGGGAAAGCTATCGCCGAGTTCAGAGGGTACGCTAGGGAAACACCTTCAGCCCCCGAAAAATCAGAGTCAGAAAACACCGCAAAGCCTGAGGCGTAAATCATGACCGTGAAACCTGAAGGGGGATTCATGACGATAACCGGGCATTTGTCGGAACTCCGCACGAGAATTATACGGGGGGTTCTGTCGTTGAGCTTGGGATTCGGAGTGTGCTATTTCTTTCAGGATTATATATTTTCGCTTCTCCTCGTTCATTCGGAGGGCTTGCAGTTAATCACTGTTAGTCCGGCTGAATTGTTCATGGAGGGCTTGAAGACATCGTTTTTGTCGGGGCTGTTCATTTCGTCCCCTGTGATTTTGTACCAGCTATGCGCGTTTCTCTGGCCGGGACTCAAAGACAATGAGCGGAAATATCTGTTTCGTGGACTCATTATCGGTTCGGGATTGTTCGTTCTCGGCGTAATTTTCGCCTACTTCGTGATTATTCCGGCAGCGTTGGGATTCCTTTCAGGATTGACGATAAGCGGTGTAAAACCTATGTACACTCTCAATAATTACATGTCGTTTGTGTGGACTTTCCTTGTACTTTTCGGACTGTCGTTTCAAGTTCCTGTTGTCATTTTCCTTTTCGCCTTGATCGGAATCGTTAAGCCCGAGTCGTTACGGTCAAAAAGAAAATTCTGCGTGATTCTGATTTTTGTTACAGCTGCTTTGCTGACTCCTCCTGATGTCGTCTCTCAAGTCTTAATGGCTCTCCCTCTTCTGGCTCTCTATGAGATCGGGATATTCGGTGCCGGGATTGCGGTACGCATGAGGGGACAATGATTAGCGATTCAACAGCCGTAATCTTATGCGGTGGACTCTCGTCAAGAATGGGAACGCCTAAGCATGAATTATTCCTTGACCGAATAATTTCACAGCTTCAGGGCTTCGGGAAAATCGCTCTGTCGGTCAGAGATGAAGCACAGGTTACAGGGAAAAACATTCCGACATGGCCGGACTGCGTGAAAGATTGCGGGCCTCTAGGTGGAATACTCACGGCACTAAAGAGAGCTGATACACCGTATGTTTTCGTAACGCCGTGTGATGTCCCTGATATTACGGGGGAATTTGTAGCGGAACTCTTTGCGGAACTTAGGCCGGAAGATGTCTGCGCTGTACCAGTTGTTGACGGTAAAATACAGCCGTTGACGGGAATATATCACGTGTCATGCGCCGAAGAGATTGAACGCTCAATCAACAGCAGAAATTACAGCGTGAAAAAATTTCTTGAGAGCCTCAACGTTCATTACGTCAATTTCGGGAGAGTGAAACAAAATATTTTCCGCAACATTAACACAAAGGAGGATTATAGAGACTGGCAGAATAAAACAAACGTGTAAAAGTTTCCGAGCCTCTTAGCCTACGGAGAATCATTCTACGGCTACCGGGCCGACGGTCATTAAACGGCCTCAGAGTATCACGGGAAACGGTGATGCTTTCCATTTTCAGAGAAGGAGAATAAATCATGAAAAAATTTACGGCATTATTTGCGTTGTTATTGGCACTTGCAATTTCACACGAATCATGAAATTTTATCGCTATAAACTTTTGATTTTTTTTGAGATTCTTCAATCAAGCTTTTGATTCCATCATAATTCTTTGCCTCAATCAATTCAGATATTTTCCTATAAAACTCTTCCTGTGATTTGTTCATTTCGGCGGCACAAAAGCAAATTAACGCGCTCGAAAAATCCGGCCTCATTGACCCGTCATCAAGAGTGAATCTCCTTGAGAACAAAATCGCTCTCGCTGTCCCTGAAGGCAACCCGGCAGGAATTTCATCGTATCAAGACATCGGCACCGACAAAGTGAAACTGATAGCACTCGGAAATTCAGACGTTCCAGTCGGAGCATACTCGCAGGAAATTCTCTCTAACATGGGAATCTGGGACAAACTAAACGCTGAGGGGAAAATTTCTTTTGCGGGAAATGTTACGGAAGCGGCCATGCAGATTCGCGAGGGTGCTGTTGACTGCGGAATAATCTACGCTACTGACGCTGCAACTTACGGACTCAAAGTCATCGCTGAACCGCCAGCCGGGACTCTCAAGACTCCCGTAATATATCCTGCTGCTGTCATCTCAGGCTCAAAGCACAAAGACACGGCAAAAGATTTCCTGTCATACCTTCAAGGCGAAGAAGCAGGGAAAATTTTTGCGTCAATAGGATTCTCACTCGCTGAATAAATCATGGATTGGTATCCGCTCGCTAATTCATTGCGGGTCGCTTTCATCTCGTGCGTGATTGTGTTCTTCACGGGGATCGCTGCTGCTTGGTACACGTCGAAACTTCCGGGACTCGTCAAGGGAGTAGTTGATGTGATACTGACTCTTCCGCTCGTATTGCCTCCTACTGTCGTGGGATATTTCCTGCTCAGGCTTTTTGGACCACGAAGAATCATCGGTCAATGGGCGTTAGAGGGTTTCGGAATACGCCTGACTATGGTCTGGTATTCGGCGGTGTTCGCTTCGTCTGTAGTTTCATTCCCTCTGATGTACAGGACAGCAAGAGGAGCGTTTGAGACTTTTGACAGGACGCTGGAATATTCCGCTAAAACTCTGGGACTCTCTGACACGTATATATTTTGGCGGATAGTTATGCCGTGTTGCCGTCAGGGGATTTTAGCCGGTACTGTCCTGTCATTCGCCCGGGCTTTGGGTGAATACGGAGCCACGAGCATGATCGCAGGTTACACGCCCGGAAAGACAGCGACAATCTCAACGGCTGTATATCAGTTGTGGAGGACAGGCGATGATGTCCACGCTCTGAAATGGGTACTCGTCAACCTCGCAATATCATTCACTGTCTTAACCTTCGTCAATCTTCTCGAAAGGAAAGAGACCCGATGACTCTTCACGCTGAAATTCACAGGGACTTCGGAAAATTTCGGCTTGATGTTGAACTTGACGCAGGGAATGAAACGCTTGCTCTTCTCGGTGCGTCAGGGAGCGGAAAGAGTCTCACTCTCGGTTTTATCGCTGGCATCATGAAGCCTGACAGGGGACGAATCATCATTGACGGCTTGGAAGTATTCAGCTCGGAGAAAAATATCAATCTTCCACCGCAGAAACGCAGAACGGGTTTAATGTTTCAGAATTACGCACTGTTCCCAAACATGACGGTAACAGAGAATCTCATGGCCGGACAGAAGCTCAAGAACTCCGCTGAGGTTGCCGACATGTTGACTCGATTCGGGCTTGAGGGCGTGAAGGACTCTTACCCTGCGAAAATCTCAGGAGGTCAGAAGCAGAGGACAGCACTTGCGAGAATGTTATTGTCCTGTCCACGTATCATGATGCTTGACGAACCGTTTTCGGCTCTCGACAGCCATTTACGTTTTCAGACCGAACGTGAACTCCTCAACGTGTTCAACGATTTCGGCGGAACTGTGCTTCTTGTCTCACACAACAGGGACGAAGCGTTCAGGCTTTGCAGGAGAATAGCAGTGATTCATGACGGCCATGTTGAAATTGTCGGCACGAAAGACGAAGTTTTTTCTGACCCTAAGACGAGGAACGCCGCAATCCTCACGGGCTGCAAGAATATATCACGAGCGAATTTTACGAGTGAGGGAAAAATTTTTGCGTCAGACTGGGGAATAGAGCTTCAATGTCAGTCTCACAGGAATGATACACGATATGCAGGAGTGAGAATGCACAGCATCACCGCCGGTCAAAACGGAGCGAATACTTTTGAGTGCAAAGTAATGCAGGTGATAGAGAATCCGTTTTCATTCACGGTAATGTTAATCCCCAAAAATTCACGTGAAAATGTTATCCCGATAGGCTGGGAAATGGATAAAAATTTATGGCACAAAGTAAAGGGCGAAAATGTAACCGTAAGCATTCCGCCTGAAAATATTTTGCTGTTAAGGGAGTGAGTATCATTGAATTACGATGAGGCACGGAAAATTATTCTTGAGAGTGTTAAACCTGTTGAGACGGAAATTGTGAAGCTCTCGGATTCTGCCGGAAGGATTCTAGCTGAGGACATCATTGCAGTGTGTAACGTTCCTGATTTTGACCGTTCACCATATGACGGTTACACATTCAGAGCGAAAGACGTTCCCGGAACGCTTCACATCATCGGCGAAATCAGAGCAGGCGAAAATTTCCTCACGCCGTTAAAGCCGGGCGAGGCCGTGAAGATTCTGACGGGCGCAATGATTCCTGAAGGTGCTGACGCTGTAGTGAAGTATGAGGACACAGAATATACTGACACTGTAGTTACTGTGCGTGAAACTTTCAGGAGCGGCGATAACGTCATCAGAGCAGGCGAGGACATCAAGAAGGGTGATATTGTCGCTCGTGCAGGTGAAATCATTGACGCTGGCACGGCAGGCGTGTTGGCTTCACAGAATATTTCATCACCGAAAGTTTACCGTCAGCCCAAAATCGGAATCATCACGACAGGAAGCGAGCTTCAAGACTTGGACTCACTTCTCACAGCCGGGAAAATCCGAAACACCAGCCGTTACACTTTTGAGTCTGCTCTGACTCTCGCTGGATTCGTCCCGGACTTCTGCGGAATTGCCATTGATGATGAGAGAGCTATTGCCGGGATAATCTCGGAGGCTCTAAAGGGAAATGACGCTCTGATTGTTACCGGCGGAGTCTCAGCAGGTGATTACGACAGAACGCCCGAAGCCCTGAAAATTATCGGTGCTGAAATTCTCGTGCGTGATGTAGCGTTGAAGCCCGGCGGAAAATGTGTTTACGCAGTCAAAAACGGTAAGTTAATCTGCTGTTTGTCCGGGAATCCTGCATCTGCTCTCACGAATTATTACACGCTTGCTCTTCCTGCGTTCAAAAAATTATCGGGACTCAAAAATTTTCTGTCAGAAGAAATTAACGTTACACTGGCAAATTCATTCCCAAAAAGAAGCCCTCAAACGAGAATGATACGAGGAAGGCTGAAATTTTCTGACGGTCAAGCGGTCATGTTCGTTCCATCAGAACAGGGCAACGGAGTGTTAAGCACAATGTCAGGAAGTAATTTCATGGCCGTGATTCCTTCAGGAAGCGGAAAACTTCCCGAAGGTACGAGGCTGAAAGGGTTTACGATATGAGGAAGGTTAAGACTGAAAACGCTTTAGGGCTTGAACTGTGCCATGATGTTACGGCCATGAGAGACGGCTTCAAGGGTGCTGCGTTCAAGCGAGGTCATGTGATAACGGAGAATGACATTCCCGAATTGTTGAGGCTCGGAAAAAAACACGTATTCATTTGGGAAGCTGAATCGGGGGAAATTCACGAGGAAGATGCAGCGTTAAGACTTTCGGAACTTTTGAAGACTGACGGCACACACTTCACCGGGCCTTCTGAGGGTAAAATAGTAATGACTGCTGACATTAACGGGCTGTTTCTTGTTGACACTGAATTATTGCGCCGTGTAAATTCCATTGAGGATATTACTATTTCGACACTGCCTAATCATTACCCCGTCAAAAAAGATTCTCGTCTTGCTTCAATGCGAATAGTTCCGCTTACGACAAAAGAGACTAACATTATTGAAGCTGAAAGGCTCTGTAACGGCCGCAAAATAATAGAGCTTCTGCCCTACAAGGAAATGAAAGCCGGAATAATCATAACAGGCTCGGAAATTTATCACGGACTCATTCAGGACAAATTCGAGGCCGTAGCACGGAGGAAACTTTCGGATTACCCTTGCGAGATTCTCGGCGTAACAATCTGTGATGATGATTCAGAAATGCTCGACGGCGCAATAAAATCATATCTTTCACGGGGAGCGGACATCATCATTTTGTCGGGCGGAATGTCTGTAGACCCTGACGACATAACGCCATCGGCAATCACACGGACGGGCGCGGAAATCATTTCTCACGGCGTACCCTCTCAGCCCGGTAACATGACGATGCTTGCGTACCTGAATGATACGGCGTTAATCGGTGTTCCGGGAGCTGCTGTGATTATGCCTACAACAGTTTTTGATGTCTTACTGCCTCAGATTTTCACGGGGCTGAAATTTACCCATGATGATTTGATTCGCTTAGGGGACGGCGGATTATGTCAGCTCTGCAATGAATGCCGATTCCCTAACTGCACATTCGGACGGTATTAAAATGACTGACTCATTCGGACGCGAAATCACCTACATGAGAATATCCGTAACTGACCTGTGTAATTTGCGGTGCCGTTACTGTATGCCCGCTGAAGGAGTCGTCAAGAAAAATCACGATGACATTATGAGCGAGGACGAAATCATTAACGCGATAGAGGCCGCGTCAGAGTTGGGAATAAGCAAGATACGTTTTACCGGCGGTGAACCGTTAGTGAAGAAAAATATCGTCTCAATTTGCAGGAGGACTTCAGAAATTCCCGGCATAAAAGAAATCTGCATCACTACAAACGGAATATTACTGCCGAATTTTGCTGACTCTCTCAGGCTCGCAGGAGTTGAACGAGTTAATATCAGTCTTGACACTTTGAGGCCGGAAAGATATTCATACATTACTCGCGGAGGAAGCCTGAATGATGCCGTGAAGGGAATTGAGTCGGCCATAAGAACTGGATTTAGGGTGAAGATTAACGCTGTAATCATAGGCGGATTTAATGACGATGAAATTTCGGGGCTTGCTGGATTGACGATGAATGATGACATAGATATTCGTTTCATTGAGTTGATGCCGATGACGGAAACTGTAACAGCAGGGAATTTTGTTGCGTCCCGGAAAATTCTCGATGTTCTGCCGGATATTGAGCCGTTGGAATCGGACGGAGTTGCGGAAATGTACAGGCTCAAAAACGCGAGAGGCAGAATCGGATTCATCAGCCCGGTTAGTGATTCGTTCTGTCAGAAATGCAACAGGATTCGCCTTACTGCTGACGGATATTTGAAACCTTGCCTGCATTCAGCGGCGGAAATTTTCATCAGGCACAAGAGCCGTGAAGAAATGAAAAACCTAATAGCAGACGCAATAATATCAAAACCCGAACGCCACATGTTAAACGAAAATTATCACACAGATTCATTAAGGACAATGAACAGAATCGGAGGTTAAAGAATGGATTTTACGCACTTCAACGATGAAGGCCGAGCGAAAATGGTCAACGTAGGCGACAAGGACATAACAGAGCGAAAAGCCTCAGCATTCGGAAAAATACACGTAAACCCGGAAACCTTCAGGCTGATAAAGACAGGGGGAATGAAGAAGGGAGATGTTCTTACGGTCGCACAGGTTGCAGGGATAATGGGAGCGAAGAAAACTCCTGACATTATCCCGATGTGCCACCCTATTAACATTAACGGAGCTGATATATCAATCTCACTTGACGATGAAAACTTGACGGTCAATGTAACAGCGTCAATATCATGTTCGGGGCGTACCGGCGTTGAGATGGAAGCATTAACGGCTGTTAGCGTTGCGCTGTTGACGGTGTACGACATGTGCAAGGCTGTGCAGAAAGACATGACAATAACAGACATAAAACTAATCTCGAAAAGCGGAGGCATTCACGGAGACTATGAAGCGTGCAGCGGTAATAACAATAAGCGATAAAGGCTCAAAGGGCGAACGCATAGACACAAGCGGACCAGCGTTAGTGAAAATTCTTGAGACTGACGGTTGGAATGTAATCTACACGTCAATAATTCCTGATGATACAGAGACAATAAAATCTGAGCTGACGAAATGCTCTGACGAACTTAACGCAGCACTGATACTTACGACAGGCGGAACAGGATTTTCACCGAGAGACGTAACGCCGGAAGCGACCTTAGCGGTGATTGAGCGTGAAGTCAGAGGGATTCCTGAAGCGATGAGAGCCGAGAGCATGAAGATTACGCCTATGGGCTGTTTGTCGCGTGCTGTGTCTGGTATCAGAAAGTCATCACTAATCATCAATCTTCCGGGAAGCGAGAAGGCTGCCCGTGAATGTTTCAGTGCCGTAAAACCTGCTGTCAATCACGGAACGGAAATGCTTTCGGGAAAGACTCAGGATTGCGGACAAAGTACGGCAAAAATTCTGGCTGTATGCGTCAGTGAAAACAAAGGCGAACAGAAGCACGCAGTAAAAAGCGTAACGCTTAAAGCTGACTGGGGGATTATGGGCGATGCTCACGCTGGGAAATGGCACAGGCAGGTTAGCCTTCTGGGAGTTGAGAGCGTGAAAAGGCTTGAGAGTGTTACGGGCATGAAATTTCCGGCCGGAGCTTTCGCTGAGAACATATTGACGCAGGGCATAACACTCTATGAACTGCCTGTAGGAACGAGAATGAAAATCGGAACTGCATTGTGTGAAGTAACTCAAATCGGCAAGGAATGTCATAATGACTGTGAGATTCGCAAGAAGGCCGGAGATTGTGTAATGCCTCGTGAGGGAATATTCGTTAAAGTTCTTGAGGACGGAGAAGCTAAAGCCGATGATGTCATAACTCTTTACACATAAATCTGAAATTTTCAGGCGGCAATCTCTCGCTACTGGACACACGCATCGGAAAGCCCTTAAATTTTTGTTACACTTTCAGGCTTTTCAACAGTTCCGCATTATTCCGTTCAATCAAACGCTGAACATCTTCGAGAGTTATTGACGGTTTATTTTCTATTTGAAGCAGAAGCATGTTTTGTATTGCGATCATTACCAGTAATATTCCAAGCAGAATCAGTGCCAAATTACGAAAATCTCCTATGCGTGTATCAAGTCCGCCGACACGAACCGACAATATTGTTATAGCGTTACCCTGCTTGTCTTGGGTCTGACGTATCTCTTTTGCCTCAGTGAACAGCCGTTCCGTGTTTGCGTTGATATTCTGTATGTACACATCATCTGATACTGCGCCGAAACACATTCCCTTCATAATGAATATCAACATTGCCGTTAAAATTATTTTCTTCACTCTGATTATCACCTTTCATTACTTTTTCGCCTCGCTGTCAAGTTCCTCAATCTTCGGAGCAGCCTCATCTGCGATTAACTTTCCGTCCCTGAAACGTAATACTCTCTCGCTCCACGTGGCAATCTCCGGCTCATGCGTAACAAGTATAACGGTTATGCCCTGCTTGTGAAGTTCCGTAAAAATATTCATGATCTCAACCGTCGTCTTCGTGTCAAGATTCCCTGTCGGTTCATCAGCCAAAATTATCGGAGCTTCGCCAACAATAGCACGAGCTATAGCGACTCTCTGCTGTTGTCCTCCGCTCATCTGGGACGGCCTGTGATGCAGACGTTCGCCAAGTCCCACACGTTCAAGGGCTTTGATGGCCGCTTTCCTTCTTGCTGACGACCCTACACCCCGATAAAGCAGAGGAAGTTCAACATTCTCAACAGCGTCAACTTTCGGCAGTAAGTTAAAACCCTGAAAGACAAATCCCAGCTTCCTGTTGCGAATGTCTGCCAGTTCCGCCTTGCTTTGATCCTTAACGTCAACGCCGTCAAGTTCATAGTGTCCGCTAGTCGGAACGTCAAGACACCCAAGAATATTCATCATCGTTGACTTTCCCGACCCAGAAGGCCCCATTACGCAGACAAATTCACCGCGATCAATCCCGAAGCTCACACCGTCAAGCGCACGAAGCTCAATGTCTCCCGTAACGTAAACTTTCGTCAGCTCCTTGACCTCGATTATGCTCATCTCGGACCGCCTCCGCCGCGTCTTGGCCCTCTAGGTCCGCCGAATAAACCTCCTGTCGTTGTCTTGCCTGTCGTAACTCCCTTCTGAGCGTTGATGATTAGTTCCGTTCCTTCACGCAAGATTGGCCGTCTGTCGGTATTCTCGCTCACAAGTTCCACCCATCTGCTGTCGGTTATCCCTGTCGTAACCTGTATCGGCCTCATCATGAAACCGTCCCTCTCAGGCCAAACCGTTCCGGAATGCAGAGTCCTCTTCGCCGTCAAAATATCCCTGTCGAACGAAATCGTTGCCAGCAGTTCTTCAGAAGGCGTGAATCTCAACGCTGCTACAGGAATGCGAAGAACGTTATCGGCTCTTGATGTCTCGATTGATACGTTGGCCGTCATTCCGGGCTTCAGCTTCAATTCGGAATTGTCAACATGAATTATCACCGTGTAGGTTACAACGTTCTCGCTCGTGTTCGGTGCAATCCTGACTTGAACGACCTTTCCCGAAAAAACTTCATCAGGGAACGCATCAACACGAAACGTTACGTTCTGACCCTCAGCAACAGTGCCGATGTCGGCTTCGTCAACCTTCGTCTCAATTCTCATTCTCGTAAGGTCTTCGGCCACTTTGAACAATGTCGGAGTCTGGTAGCTTGCCGCTACTGTCTGCCCTGCGTCAACCTGTCTGTCAATCACAACGCCGTTGACCGGTGAAGTTATCCTCGTGTAATTCAGATTGGTACGTGCCCGTTCAACGGAGGCTTTCGCTTGTGTTACTCGGGATTTCGCCTCCTGAAGTGCCGCCTTCTTCATGTCAACATCGGCCTCGCTCGTGTCAACTTCACTGCGAGCGATTAGCTTTCTGTTCCAAAGTTCACGGTTCCTCGCAAGTTTCCTCTGTGCGTCCGTCAATGAAGCCTGTGCGCTTTTGACTCCTGCCTGATTAACCGCAAGGCTCGCTTCTGACTCATTCAGAGTAAGTTTCAACACTGAAGGGTCTATCAGTGCTATTAACTGTCCTGCTTTGACGGGCGAGTTGAAGTCAACGTAAATTTCCTGAACCGTTCCTGAAACCTGTGTGCCTATCGCAACAACACTGATTGCGTTGAGTTCTCCTGTTGCCGTTACTGTTGAAACGATTTCGCCTCGTGTTACCTGAGATGTTGTGAGGCCGTACTGAACAGGCTCAGGCTTGAAGAAAAATTCCCAAACCGCCCAAGCTATTCCGGCCATGACAGCAAGTATCAATAATTTTTTCAGTCCTGCTCTCATCGTTCAGCCTCCTAATTTCCGCAACACTGTCAGACTTTCAACGCCGATATTCTCACCGTCAGAATTTAGACGGCCAAGAGGAATCATCTTGTTGCCTCCGTGATAATCGCTTCCGCCTGAGACTAAAAGACCGTAACGGTCAGCAGCCTGAACGAGTTTTTTGCATTTTGTTACGGGATATTTTGAGTACCAGCACTCAAGCCCCCTCAATCCGTAAGATGTTAATTCCCTGAGCATCGTCATAAATTCCGACTCTGTCAATTCCTTTTCCCTTTCACCGCCGAGAGGGTGCGCCCAAACTGAAACGCCTCCCGATGAATTTATCGCCTTTATCGCTGTTTCAGCACTGATTTTGTCGACACCGCTTTTGCACTCGTCTACGTATTTCTCCATCGCTTCTTTTGCGTTGTCTGCGTAACCCTTCATCGCTATCATGTTCCCGAGATGCAGCTTGCCTACGCCGGGACTCTTGAGGAGTGAGTCAACTTCGCTGTCAGTGAAATCAATTCCGAACTTCTCGTGAAGAAGTTTCAGCCTCACGTAAAATTTTTCATGCCTCAAATGATCTCCCATTCTCAGAGCGTCAAGAAAGTCAGGGTTATGTTCGTCATAATTCAGTCCAAGAATGTGGCACTTGCTGTTATTCGTCCGGCACGTAAACTCTATGCCCTTGATGAATTTTATTCCCGGCGGAATTATCCTCTTCATTCTCAACGCACCCTTTATCGTGTCGTGGTCAGTTACAGCGAATGTCGTTATACCTGCTTTTTGAATGTTCCATAAAAGCTGTTCAGGCGAGTCGGTTCCGTCTGAAGCGTTAGTGTGAATGTGTAAATCTATTGTACTTGCCATAATTCCTCTCTCCCTTCGATTTCTGATGGAAAATGTCCTAGTGCTTCATCAAGGCTCGCTCTTGCCGTCTGTGCGTCATAGAGTGCCTGATAATATGTGTGCTTCGCTTCTGCCAGTGCTGACACTGCATCGCTGACCTCGATTGAATTTCCTACGCCTACATTGTAACGCCCTTCGGAAAGTTCGAGATTCTCTTCGGAATACTTCACTGTCTCCTGTGCTGCTCTTGCTCTGTCGTTGGCGTTCATGAGCGATAATGCCGCGCTCGTAACCGAGTAAGTGATATTCTGTCTGAGAGAGTCCGCGTCTGCGTTGGTCTGTTCAAGCTGGGCTCTTGCCCGTGCAACTCCTGCTTTGGTCTCTCCTCCGTCAACAACAGGAACATTGACGCTCACACCGGCGTAATAGTTCGTGTCCACTGTCGATCTCTCGCTGTTCGACAATGACGTTGACGCTTGCCCGGTAACTGTCGGCGAATTTGCTCGTGCCGCGTCCTTCACGGTGAGTTCTCCTGCTGTGATGTCATGCTTTAACTTTTTGAAGTCCGGCCTGTCTTCGAGTGCAACAGCAACAAGAGCCTCAAATTTTTCGGGCAGTGTCGGCAATTCCAATTCAGACGGAAGAGCGATGCTGAAAGGCTCATGAATCTCAACGCCCATAGCTACCTTCAACGCCTCCTGTGCCAGCAGAATATCATTATCGGCCTTGAGAAGCGAGACTCTTGCCGACGATAAATCGGACTGCGCTTTCGTTACGTCAATATAGGGACTGTTGCCGACTTCGTAGAGGCCTTGAGCGTTTTTGAGATGCTGTTCGAGGTTGTTTACTTTTTCCTGCTGAAGGTCTCTGTCCAAAAATTTCAGAACTAGGTCTAAATATTTCCTCTTCGCCTCTGCTGCTACCGCTATTGATGTGTTACGGTGAGTCTCTTGTGAACCGATTAACGACTCTGTCCGTATCTTCTGCTGAATTTTGTTACGGCTGTTATCGTAAAGCAATTTCGTAGCGTTCAGCGATAATGACTCGCTGTGATACGAATCGTCCCAGTAATCATAATCTCCATTGTACCTGATTGAGCCTGTCAATGTTATCTTGACTCTTTTTGCCGAACGAAGCGACTCTAATTGCGCCTCAATATCTTTCACTGAGGCTTTTGTTTTTCTGAGCGACGGGTGATTTGTGAGCGATAACATGAGGCATTCTTCAAGCGATAAACCTTGAGCGAATGACGCTGACGATAACAGCAAGAGAAACAGTGTGAGAAAAAATTTCTTCATGTAACAAAACCCCTGAAAATAAATTTAGACCCCGTGAAGTTAGATTCTACACTAAAATCACGAGGCCATTATATTTTCGTTGAGTGAAGATTTCGTGAACTTATCCGCGAGTTATCTCAGTGTTTGCCATCTTCTCGTAAACTTTTGCGATTGCGCTGTGGTCATTCTGTCCGCAGCCGTCAGCGTGAAGTATCTTCATCATCTCGAACACTTGAACGGTCAACGGTATAGGACTGTCAACAGCTTTTGCAGCGTCCATGACGTTGTTCAGGTCTTTGATGTGGAGATCAATCTTGAAACCGGGCTTGAAGTTCCTGTCCATAATCATCGGTGCTTTAGCGTCCATTACCGTTGAACCGGCAAGTCCGCCCCTTATCGCCTGATAGATCGCTTCAGGGTCAACGCCTGCTTTCTTTCCGAGCATCAACGCTTCACTTACCGCAGCGATGTTGACGGCGACAACAACCTGATTGCAGAGCTTCGTAACGTTGCCAGCTCCGATTCCACCGCATAACACAACGCTTGATCCCATTGCCTTTAACACGGGCTCAAATTTTGCGAAGACTTCAGGTTTTCCGCCGACCATGAAACTCAGTGTGCCGTCAATAGCTTTCGGTTCACCGCCGGAAACAGGAGCATCAAGCATTTCGATTCCCCTCTTTGCGAGAGCGTCAGCAATCTCACGGCTTGCGATAGGGTTGATGCTTGACATGTCGATGAATGTTGCGCCTTTCTCCATGTGATCGGCTACTTTGTCGTCCTCAAGCATTACGCTCTTGACGTGAGGCGAATTGGGCAGCATTGTCAGAACAAGTTCGGCACCTTTCGCAGCGTCTACAGCGTTAGCAGCAGCGACCGCTTTGCCGTTCCCGAACGCTACAACATCATCGGCTACAGCTTTCGTGCGGTCATAAACACGAAGTTCATGCCCGGCCTTGATGAGGTTCTTGGCCATAGGCTTACCCATTATTCCCAATCCGATAAATCCGATTTTCATTTTTGCGTAATTCCTTTCTTGTTGGGATAGTCTCAATTATACCAGACCGCTAAATTTCGCTGACTGTGATTGACGAAATTGAATTGTTGCGGTCAAGCTGTATGCTTAATCCTGTTTTGCCGTTCTCGTTGTAATTCATCGTCCTGTTGTTCATGCTCGAAGGGTAGCCCATAATCTGAAGCAATGCCGTCTGACTCATTCCAGTTTTGAGACCGTTCTGTAACTCTCTGCTCTCTGACGTTAGACGGAGCCTCGTTATGTCATCGCCCTTGAACGCCGCAGTGATGCCCGGCCATTCAGCACTTGATGCCGTGTTCCTCGTAGGATTGCCGAGAGACTCAATGATCTGGCTTCTTGTGCTTCCGAAACTCTTTATCAGAGCTGATGAATACCCTGCTGGAAGCCCGGAGCCGACCGGCTGAAGATATTTGCCGTAAATCCAGCCTTCATTACCGCCCGTCCTTATGTTGTACCAGATGCCGGAATACTGCCCTGATGTTACGTTGAAGTTCCCGATGATGTCGACACGGGTATTCTGTTTCAGGCGTGTTACTCTTGACGAACTTGTTGTGTGATCCGCTCTGACGTTGACGTTGCTTGCTGTTACTATGCCGTGCTTCGGCTCTCTGTCAGGCACGAAGTCAGGCAGTACATTCTCTGACACAGCTATTCCGACAGGCTCGGCAATCTCGCTGGCGGTTGTGGTCTGCTGTTCTTTCTGAACACTCACGGGAGGTATCACTGAACTTGCTTCCGGAACTTCAGTGCGTGCCATCGGCGGAAGGTCTCCGGGCGGAAGTTTGCGAAGTCCCAAAAGGAAATACATCGCTCCGCCAACAGCAGCTACAAGCAGCATCATGCTTCCGATTTTTCTTCCTGCTGAACGGCTGCGTTTCTTTCCTTTATTGGCATACTTTGAAAATTCCCGGTAAGATGAGGCTGCTGTATGTTGACTTTCGTTGACCCTTCTCGGTTTGACTAGAACTCGGAAATTACGTTCTTCTCGATTTTCTCCCATAACACCATCACCATCATTCACATTTAGATTTTCACTTTCAGATTGCGTCAAGACTTCCTCTGTATTCGCGTCTGCTTTCACTTCTTCTGCTGCTGTTACTGTTTCTGTTTCTGTTTCTTCCTCTCCTTCTCCTTCAGCTACATAGAGTTTTGTTCCGCACGTGGGACAGAATCGGCTGTCTCTTGATACAACCGCACCGCATTCAGGGCATGACTTCGACATTCTACGGCGCAGTTTCGGCACTTCAACGCTCAAAGGGTCAGGCTCATTTATCGAAACGTCAGCATCAAGAGGATCGGCCGGAATATCGGGAATTTCTTTGACACTGACCGGCTCTTCTTCATCAATGCTGTTCTGATCGCCCTGAAAATAATCTTCCTGTCCATAGTCATAATCATAGTCATAATACGCGTCCTGATTATCTTTCCGTTTCAGGAAGAAGCACAGCAGAGCCGCAAAGAAATACAATCCCCCGTAAAGCCACGTATCTCGTGAAGGCACACACAATCCTGTTGCCACGAAAAGAAAAAGAATGCTCCATTTGCTTTGGTTGAAGGCGATTATTCCGCCTATCAGCGCAAAAACAGCGGCTATTACCGGCAGACATGCCAGCATCACCGATGGAAGGCCAAAAATATTCGGTCCGCTCACTGACAATGACCCAAAAAGCATAAACACTCCATGTATCATTGATGTTATCGAGGCACCGAGCGTCAACGCAAGAATTACCCAGCTCATTTTATTTTCACTCCTCCAAAGTGTTATCGTTCACTATTATACATACTCGCCCGAAGAACGTAATATCCTGTCCCTAAGTCCCAAGCATATGCCCTTGTCGTCATCAGGCCATTGAAGATTGATACACTCGACATTCTCGCTCTCAAGTTTCCTCATGGCCGAGAAGAGTCCCCGTGCGTAATCTTCTTCCGAGTCGAACAAAACCGAGTGTTCACGGTCTAAATTCTCCGGCAGGTCTATTCCAATGTACGCGGAATTTTCCGGCAATGTTTCGCCCTTGTGCCAGATTTTTACAGCAACGTTCGGAGCGTAATGCCTGTAACGTGTGCCGGGCGATCTCTTCTTGCTCTCACTGTCGGGACGTTCGAGACTAACGCCGATGACGCTCTCAATCTCTTCTCTCGGCATTCCTCCGGGTCTGAGCAGCAGAGGCCGTGAAGGATTCGTGATGTCAATAACTGTCGACTCAATTCCGACAATGACGCTTCCTCCGTCAAGTATCATGTCAATTCTTCCGTTCATCTCCGAAAAAACAGTGTCAGCATCTGTTGGACTCGGACGGCCTGAAATGTTCGCGCTTGGAGCGGCTATCGCTGTACCTGAGTGTTCGATCAGCGACAGTGCTACACGGTCAGCAGGCATTCTGACGGCAGCGGTTTCGAGTCCTCCACGAGTGATTGAAGGCACTGTATCTTTTGCCGGAAGAACGAGAGTCAACGGTCCGGGCCAAAATTTTTCGGCTAACTTTTCGGCCATGCTGTTGACTTTGACAAGATTACGGGCTTGCTTCAATGTCATGACGTGAAGTATCAGGGGATTGTCGGAGGGTCTGCCTTTAGCCTTGAAGATTTTTGCTACAGCTTCAGGATTCAGAGCGTCAGCACCGAGTCCGTAAACTGTTTCTGTCGGAAAAGCTACAAGACCTCCCGACTTTATGATTTCCGCTGCCTGTGAAATTGTGTCAGGGCTTGGCTGTTTCCTGTCAACTTTCAGTGATATTGTCATCGTGAAATTTTGCCTTGAAATCTTCCAGAAATTCCGGGAATTTTCCCGCTATGATTGCCTCACGTGCCATTCTTGCGATTTTTATCGTGAAGTACAAATTATGCAGAGTGAAGAGTCTTGAGCCTAAAATTTCTCCGCACACGGCCAAATGTCTCAAGTATGAGCGTGTGAAGTTCCTGCATGTGTAACAGTCGCATTCATCGTCAAGCGGTCTGAAGTCCTCAGCGTGTGAAGCACCTCTCATGTTGAGCCGTCCTTTTGAGGTGAAGACAGTAGCGTTTCTCCCGTTCCTTGTCGGCATGACGCAATCAAACATATCAACGCCTCTCGCTATCGACTCGACAATGTTCAGAGGGTAGCCGACTCCCATAAGGTAACGTGGCTTTTGCCGGGGCATGATGTCATTCAGTATATCGAGTGAGTGATACATGGCCTCATGAGATTCGCCGACCGATAATCCTCCGATGCCGTAGCCGGGAAAATCAAGACCGCAAATCTCTTCGGCACTCTGTCTCCTCAAATCATCGTAGACCGAGCCTTGAACGATTCCGAAAAGTGCCTGACGCTTTGAGTCGTTGTTGTCGGAAAAATATTTCTTTGAGCGTTTTGCCCACAACGTTGTTCGGTTGACCGCCTCTTTGGCCTTCTCATGGGTTGCAGGGTATTCACAGCACTGATCGAAACACATCGCAATATCAGAGCCTAAAACGCCCTGCATCTTCATTGACCATTCCGGCGACATCACAAGCTGTGAGCCGTCAATGTGTGAACGGCACAATACGCTCTCGTCCGTAATCTTCTGGAGTCTCGCCAGTGAGAACACCTGAAAGCCTCCTGAGTCGGTGAGTATCGGCCTCTTCCAGTTCATGAAGGAGTGGAGACCTCCTGCTTTGGTCAAAATATCGCTGCCCGGTCTCAAGTATAAGTGATAAGTGTTGCCGAGTATTATCTGTGAGCCTATGTCAACAAGTTCATCGGGCGACATCGCTTTCACAGTGGCAAGAGTCCCTACCGGCATGAACACGGGAGTTTGAATGACACCGTGAGGAGTGGAAAATTCTCCGGCTCTCGCTCCAGTAACAGGGCATTGAGCTATAATCCTGAACTCAAACATTTAGTCCCACCCGAAAAATCTTTTTGCGTTGTCCTCGACAACACGAGACAATTCAGAGACATCAATTCCTCGTTCCTTCGCTATTGTCTTGTAAACGTAACTGACATTAGCTGGCTCATTCATTCTTCCTCTAAGCGGTTCAGGTGCCATATAAGGCGAGTCAGTCTCGCAAAGAAGATTCTCAATCGGAATTTTTTTGACAACCTCCCGGAGCTGTGCCGATGATTTAGTGTCCCAAGTTACAGCACCGCCGAAAGCACACATACCGCCAAGCCTCAAAACTTCGTCCAAATATTCGAGTCCTCCGCTGTAACAGTGAAAGAGCATCTTCAATCCCCTGTAAAGCGTCAAAATCTCCATAGCATCGTCCATAGCCTCCCTAATGTGCAAAATAACAGGGAGGTCAAGTTCTTCAGCAAGTTTCAAGTGAAGGTCAAACATTTTCCTTTGAACGTCTTTGGGCGAATGGTCATAATGATAATCTAGTCCCGTTTCGCCTATCGCTATTACTCTGCTCATTCCTGCAATGTTCCTGAACTCGGCAGGGATTGCCGTGTAACGCTTGGCCTCGTGAGGGTGTATGCCTATGGAGGCGTAACACTGTATTTTTGACGATGAGAAATCTTCAGCCATTGCTGCGGCCTCACAGGAGTCCTCATAGTCGCAGCCGATGATTATCATTTTGCCTACACCGGCTTCTCTTGCCCTCGTTATGATGCTTCGGGCTTCAAGTCTTAGTTCTTCGGAATTTATATGACAGTGCGTATCAATATACATTCATCATCATCTTTCTTTGTGGTATATTCTCCCAGTTTTTGCGAAAATTCATTCACCTTCGGCATCATTTCATCATAGATAGTTCTGCACTGCTCAACGTCATTCGCTATCTGCTCTGAAAGTTCGCAGGAACTGGAAAAAGTTTGTATGCCTCTCAAACGCCGGAACAAAATCACCGCAATTTCTTCGCCGTAAATGTCTCTGTCAAAATCAAGTATATTGACCTCTGCTCTTGTCTCTTGAACATCATGAAACGTTGGATTGTTACCGATTGACAAAGCTCCGCAGTACCATTGAGCGAAAGTCGGCAGGAAAACAGCGCAGGAATAAACACCGTCAGAAGGTATCATCTTGCCGTTGTCGATGAAAATATTTGCTGTCGGAAATTTCATCGTTCTTCCACGTTGATTGCCTCTAATTACTTTACTGAACACGAAAAAGGGATAGCCCAAAATTTCAGCGGTACTTTCGACATCACCGCAGGCGATACAATTTCTAGCTCGTGAACTTGAGTAGCTTGATTTATTTTTGAGGTCAGCGATGATTACTTTCTTTACGCCGTCATTGAGTGCCAGCTTTTCGAGACAGTGAGTGTTACCGGCCCGGCTGTGTCCGAAATGAAAATCACTGCCCATAACGAGACCGTCAATGTTAATGTTACTCTTGAGGAGTTGCCAAAATTTTTCCGGCGAAAGTCTCATCATCTCATCATCGAATTTGAACACAAACATTTTTGGAATGCCCAAGACGGCACGAAGCAATTTACGTTCAGGAAGGGTGAAAAGAGTTTTTCTCAAACGTCCCATGAAGAACGAAGGGTGAGGCTGAAAGGTAACGACTCCCCAACTGTTGCCGTCAGAATTTTCCCGGCAGATGTCAAAGAGGCTCTTGTGTCCTTTGTGGAAACCGTCAAAAGCTCCGATAGTAATCAGCATGGCAGATCCTTCGGCACAATGACATCAGGCTTCACATAGTCGTAACCGGCGTAGCTCCCGAAGCCCAAGAAAGAATCTCCTTCAACGCATATTGACCCCTTCAGGCTGACTCCTCTTGAGGTTCTCAAGGCTTGACGCAAAAGAATACTCATTCCGTTAGTGAAACTTTTTTCGTCACGGCCTGAAACGTAAATCCTCGTGAAATTTTCGGCCAGTCTCCTCAATGGAAGCATCTTGAATTTCTCATCAGGCGATGAAGCGTCATCAAGTGTGAAATTTCCTGTCGACAATCTCACCAGTGATTTCACGTAAGCACCGCAGCCCGAAATTATGCCCAAGTCATGAGCGAGCGTCCTGATGTAAGTTCCGCGACCGCAATGAACTTCAAGCTCAATCGTTCCGTCTGAAGGGTTGTAGGGAGTTAGGACGATGATTTTTCGGAAAAAGACAGGGCGAGGCTTCATATCGATGTCCTGACCTGAACGGGCGAGTTTGTAGGCTGGCTGACCGTCAATCTTGACCGCTGAGACTGCCGGAGGTCTCTGCATTCTGTAACCGCTGAAGGAGAACAACGCTTCAGTGATAATTTTCCCGTCATTGAGTGATGAGAAACCTTTTTCGCTGACGGTCTCGCCGGAGTAATCGTAAGTGTTGGTCTCTTTGCCGAACTGTATAACAGCCCTGTAGACTTTCGGCAACGACATGACATACTCACAGAATCGTGTAGCGTTGCCTGTGAGCAGAATGAGAAGCCCTGACGCTGTTGAGTCTAACGTTCCAGCATGGCCGACTTTAACGCCGAGTTTTTTTCTGACGATGCCGACACAGGCTGACGATCTGAAATCAATCGGCTTGTTGATGAGAACTATTGAGTTCATGATACTTTTTCAGGATTGCCGACTCCAATTCGGTCAAGACTCTTTCCGAAGGGTGATTGAAGTTGCAGCCTGCTGCTCTCTCGTGTCCGCCACCGCCGAAGCACCTCGCAAATTCACCGGCTCCGAACGTTGCGCCCTCTCTTGAACGTATGCTGAGGCGTATGTTTCCGTCAGGGTATTCAGTGGCAAAAGCGGCGAACGTGTTCCTGTCGTATCAGCTCCGGTCTCGGCGAAATCGTCAGCGTAAATCATGGAGACAGCGAAAATATTTCCCGGCCCGAAAACTTTTACCCGTTGCATTGCTCTTGACCAAATCTGAAAGTCAGAGGGAGTTTTATTTTGACTGATACGGTCGGAAATTTTCGACACTTCAACGCCAGCCTCAATCAATCGGCCTGTGATGTCATGAGTGAGCTTTGAGGTGTTCGAGAACGAGAAGCCGCCAGTGTCTGACCAGATGCCGGTGTAGAGACTCTCGGCGATTCTTTTCGTGATGTTCCAGCTCCCAGCGTCAAAGACTCTGTACAACATCTCGCAAGTTGACGAAGCGAGACCGTCAACACAATTCACACGGGCGTAAAGCGTATTGTCCTCATGGTGGTCAATGTTGAGACTGTTCACGCCTGCCCCGACAATGTAGCCGGAAACAGAACGCGATTCAGTAGCACAGTCGAGAAAGACATAGAGTCTTCCGTCATCGTCAAAATTGAAGTTATCGCACGTCCTGAAGTCGTCAAAGTGCGGTAAATATGCGTAAGTCTCCGGGAGCTTGACATCAGGCGAACACCATTCGACAATTTTGCCCTCGTTGATACCTGCCTCAAAGAGTGCTGATGCGCTTCCTACAGCGTCTCCGTCCGCTTTAACGTGAGTGAATATCACCCACTTGTCATGAGCTTTCAGTGTCTCAGAAGCTCGCAGTAAATCATTCGTCATCATCGTTATCATTACCCTGTCTGAAATCGCTTGAGAAGCCCAATTTATCGAGTATCGCGTCAATTTTCGCGCCGTATGCGCTGCTGGTGTCAATCACAAATTCAAGCTCCGGGATTCTCCTGAGCTTTATGTTTTGACCAAGAAGACTTCTCACAGCTCCTTTGATTTCGTTCAAGTCCTTCAAGATTCCGGGACACTTTCGGGCTTCAAGGGCTGTGAAAAAAATTTTTGCCTTTTGCAAATCCTTAGTGCATTCAACGCCGGTGATGATTATAGTTTTGACGCTTTCCTTTTTGATACGGCTCTCGAAAATCAGAGCGAGTTCACGCTGAAGCTCCTTGTTGATTCTTGACATTCTGAGATTACTGCTCAAAGTGTGCGCTTCTCCTCTACTACGTCATAAACTTCGAGGACATCGCCCTCTTTGAAGTCTTGGAAGCCTTCCAGTGAAATTCCGCAATCCATTCCGGCTTTGAGTTCTCTTGCCTCGTCTTTTTCGTGCCTGAGCGAGGCGATCTTTCCGTCCCAAATGACAACGCCGTCTCGAATGACTCTGACTTTTGCTGTACGTTTGACGATTCCGCGAGTAACGTGAGAACCTGCGATAGTTCCGACTTTCGGCACTCGGAAAAGTTTTCGTACTTCGACTTCACCGAGAGTGTCTTCACGCAGAACGGGCTTCAAGAGTCCTGCCATCGCTGCTTTGACATCATCAATGACATCGTATATTACGTTATAGATTCTTATCTCTACACCGTTGAGATCGGCGACTCTTTTGGCGTTCGAGTCTGGTCTTACGTTGAAGCCGACAATTACGGCGTTGGACGCTGAAGCCAGCATGACATCACTTTCAGCTATTCTTCCGACACCTCTGTGAACGATAGCCACGCCCACCTCGTTAGTGGCGAGTTTCTCAAGTGAGGCACATAACGCTTCGAGAGAGCCTTGAACGTCGCATTTCACGACAAGATTGAGATTAGGTGCTTGACCTTCTTCGAGGTTGGAATATAAATCTTCAAACGATGCTTTCTTGGCTTCCGACTGTGTACCGCGCTCGTTGATTTTTGCCTGAGCGATTGCATCTCTTGCTTCTCTTTCGGTTTTTACGACCCTGAAACTTTCGCCCGGGTTGGGAACTCCGTCAAGCCCTAAAATTTCAACTGGAGTGCTTGGACCTGCTTTTTTGAGTCCCTTGCCTGCCCAGTCGAAAAGGGCTCTTGTTTTCCCCCAAGTTGAAGAGAAAAGAACAATGTCTCCGGCCTTCAGTGTTCCGTCCTTGACAATGACTGTAGCGACCGGGCCTTTGCCTTTGTCGAGCCTTGCCTCAATCACAACTCCTTCGGGCGAAGCATCAGGATTGCCTTTGAGTTCCTGCATTTCAGCTTCAAGCAGGACACGTTCAAGCAAATCATCGACACCGATTCCCTGTTTCGCTGAAATTTCTACGGCACCGACTTCACCGCCCCATCCTTCAGTGAAAATCCCAAGTTCACTGAGCTGCTGGCGTACTCTGTCAGGCTTCGCGCCCTGCTTGTCGATTTTGTTGATTGCAACAACGAGGGGGACTCCTGCGGCTTTGATGTGGTCAATGGCCTCACGTGTCTGCGGCATGACTCCATCATCTGCGCCGATAACGAGAATAACAATGTCGGTAACTCCCGCACCTCTTGCCCTCATTGCCGTGAAAGCCTCATGTCCGGGAGTGTCAAGGAAAACGATTTCCTTTCCGTTGTGAACGACAACATACGCTCCGATGTGCTGAGTGATTCCGCCAGCCTCATGAGCTGCTATGCTGGAATGCCGTATATTGTCGAGCAGCGTTGTCTTGCCGTGATCAACGTGTCCCATTACGGTAATGATCGGAGGACGTTCATATTTGAGCGGCTCTTTCTGCTCAGGCTTTGACGGCTTGTTTTTCTTGACAGGTTTCGGGGCTTCAGGCTTCGGGGCTTCTTGTTTTTTTTCGGGAGAAATTTTGACCTCTTTGACTTCTTCGACTTTTTCGACTTTCTTCTCTTCGGTCAAAATATTTTCGACTATCTTCGCTGTCTCCTCATCGATTGAGCTTGAATGTGATTTTACGGGTATATCAAGCTGCTGCAATACTGCAATCAGTTCTTTGTTGGTCTTGTTTAATTTTCTGGCTAAATCGTAGATTCTAACCTTGTTATTCAAATGGCTATTCCCCTTTCTCAATGTTCAGGTCAAGCAGTTTTTTCGCTAAACCTGAAGTCAAGGGCAGTCCGACAATTTGAACACTGCCCTTTGTCCCTATAACTGCGCTGAGTTCTTCCGAGTTCATTTCAAGCGTAATATTCTCATATGATGCCGAAAATTTCCTGATGTTTTCCGAACAGTCATCAGCCGTCATCACTAAAATCTTTCTTGTTTTTGAACGTTCAATGCTGTCAGAACCGATCATCAATAAACCTGACTTTCTCGCCAGTCCCAAAAGAGAACGGATTTTCATGGCTGTATCAGGTTTGAAATTCCCTGCTAAACTTTCAAGCTCCTGCCAAAAATTATCGTCAGCAAAAGCTCCCATTGATTTTTTTGCTTTCTCGATGCAGTCAGAATCAGGACAGATATAAATTCCTCTGCCCTGAAGTTTTTTGTGGACATCAACGACAGCTTTGCCGTCAGGACTTTTCGCTATCCTGATGAGTTTATCCTTATCGGCTTTTACCCTGCATATTACACAGGATCTTTGCGGAATTTTCTTGTCCTTATTGCTTTTCGTTGTCATCGAATACGTCATGGAATATATCTTTCAGTGTCGGCATTCTGTCAGGCTCAATCGTTGAGATATTTAGTTTCCAGCCTGTGAGCTTAGCGGCGAGTCTGACATTCTGTCCGGCCTTACCGATAGCGAGACTCAGCTGATCCGGGTAGACATAGGCAACGGCTTCGTTCTCATGGTCAAGCACGGGTTCGACTCTGGCACATTGCGCCGGAGAAAGAGCGTTCCTGATGTATACCAGAGGGTCAGCACTGTACAAGACGACATCAATTTTCTCGTTCCTGATGGCGGAACTCACAGCCTTGATTCTAACGCCTCCATTGCCGACACACGCTCCTACGGGGTCAACATCAGGGTCAAGCGAAGCCAGCGAAACTTTCGCGCGAGTCCCTCCGTCCCTGACGATGCCTTTGATTTCGACAACTCCCTGCTGTATCTCAGGTATTTCCATCTCCATGAGTTTTTTCAGAAGACCCGGGTGAGTCCTTGAGAGAGTAATCTTTGTGCCTCTAAAATTGTTTTTCACTTCGAGTACATAGAACTTCATGACCGCTCCCGGAAAATATCTCTCGCCTGCAATGCGTTCACGTTTCGGGAGTACGGCATCGGTTTTATCGTTCAAGTGAATGATGATCTGGTCGCCGTCAATTTTGTAGACCATACCGTTGACCATATCGCCGACTTTGTCAGCAAAAGCACTGTAGACGATTTTTCTTTCTTCGTCTCTGAGTCTCTGTGTTATGACCTGTCTTGCTGTTTGAGCCGCAATCCTTCCGAAATCTGTAGGGCTTCGCTCAATTCGTACTATTTTGCCTATTTCCGCCTCGCTGTCTATTGCTCTAGCATCACCTAGCGAAATTTCGTGTTCAGGGTCTGTCAAATCCTCAACGACTCTCCGAAGTTCGTTCACAGTGATTTCGCCGGTACTGTGATTGATTTTAACTTCTGAAGTCTTTTCGCCCGAATTGTTTGACACTCCGCCCGGGTGATACTTTCTGTTGTAAGCTGAAGCCAAAGCGGCCTCTATTGCCGATATTATTACTGTAACATCAAGACCTCTTTCTTCAGCTATAGCGTCAAGAGCCTCAATAAATTCGCGTCCAAGACGCATTACTTGCCCCTGCTACGTAAAAAGTGTAATTTTGTGTTATTTAGACACTTTTTCGATTATTCCTCGTTCAACCTGTCCCCTTTCGCTAATCTACTCAGGTTTGTCTGACAGTCCAGAGGCTTAACTTCCCGCCTAGCCA
>CAJODC010000024.1 GCA_905233215.1 uncultured Synergistales bacterium | reverse complement strand
AGGATTCTTTCCCGTTACCGCCGTTATCTCGCACGCTAACAAGTCCATAATGATGCCGTCCTTGTCTGTCGTCCATACTGAACCGTCCTTGCACAGGAATGACGCTCCGGCACTCTCCTCACCGCCAAAGCCCATCGAACCGTCAAGAAGTCCGTCAACAAACCACTTGAAGCCTACTGGAACTTCACACAGCTTGCGCCCGATTCCTTCCGTTACTCGGTCAATGATTGAGCTTGACACTACCGTTTTGCCAACAGCTGCATCAGCCCTCCAGCCCTTTCTTGACGTGAAAAGATGTTGAACCGCTACGGCAAGATAAGCATTCGGATTCATGAGTCCTTGAGGCGTTACGATTCCGTGACGGTCATAGTCAGTGTCGTTGCCGAACGCTATGTCATAGTCGTCCTTCAGCTTGATGAGATTGGCCATTGCGTACGGCGATGAGCAGTCCATTCTGATTTTTCCGTCATGGTCGGGAGGCATGAATGAGAATGTCGGGTCAAGATTTGGGTTGACCACTTCAAGATTCTTGATGCCGTAGACTTCAGCGATCGGCTTCCAGTAGTAAATCCCTGAACCGCCAAGTGGGTCAGCTCCGATCTTCAGTCCTGACTTCGCTATCGCTTCCATGTCAACAACCGTAGCAAGTGCCTTCACGTATGGCAACACGAAATCCTCAAAGTGGACATTATCCATTTTGATGGCCTTCTCGAATGGTACACGCTTGATTTTGTCGACACCTTCACGAATCAACTCGTTGGCTCGGTTCTGTATCTTGCTCGTGATTTCTGGGCTCGCAGGTCCTCCCGATGGCGGATCGTATTTTATTCCGCCGTCTGTCGGGGGATTGTGTGAAGGAGTGATGACCATTCCGTCAGCCGTCTTGCTGCCGGGCGTCCTGTTGTGTGCCAAAATCGCTCGTGATATTACTGGTGTCGGCGTTGGCGCGAAATCCTTCTGGAGTATCAATTCAACTCCGTTCGCAGCAAGCACCTCAACACATGTCCTCATCGAAGGTTCTGAGAGAGCGTGAGTGTCCGCTCCCAAGTAAAGCGGTCCGGGTATCTTCTCGGCTGTCCTGTGTTCGTAGACCGCCTGAGCTATCGCCAGTATGTGAGCCTCGTTGAAGCTGTGAAGGGCTGAACTTCCTCGATGTCCTGACGTTCCGAATGATACCTGCTGGGTCTTGTCGCCAACATCTGGGGCTAATGTGTAGTAATCGCTGATCAGTGAGGGAATGTTTACTATCTTGCGTTCCTGCATGTGTTATAATCCTCCGTCCTTATCGTGATCATTTTGGGAATGAGAGAATTATACCCTAAACTCCCCAGAATGTTACTCCCCTTTTTGATGCCTCGTAAAATTCTATTATCTTCCGTATCTCCGGGATATATTCAGATTTTTTTGATACTGCCTCGTTGAAACTGTCAGTAAAACGTTTGTCCTTCCTGTATAATTCCCTGTAAAACCTGTAAATTTCCCTTATCGTTTCTGATGTGAAACCTCCACGTTCAAGCCCGACTTTGTTTAGTCCCGTCAGCCTCAAAGGCTCTCCCGATGCAAGCGTGTAATGCGGTACGTCCTTTGACACTCTGTATAATCCGCCTATCATGCAGTACTCGCCGATTTTCACGAACTGATGTACTCCGGCCATGCCCCCGAATACAGTATGGCTTCCAACTTCTGCGAATCCTGAGAGGCCGACTTTGTTGGCTATCGTAACAGAATCGCCGACTTGAACGTTATGAGCGAAGTGAACGCCCTCCATTATGAAGCAGTCATCGCCGATTGTCGTTGAGTTTCCTTCACCGGTCGCTCGGCTTACTGTTACGTTTTCACGGAGTAACGTGTTATTGCCGATTTTCACGTAGGAGATTTCACCCTTGAAGCCGTGATCCTGAGGGTCTCCGCCGATTGCTGAGTATTCGTGAATCTTGCAGCCTGTGCCTATCGTTACGTAATCATGAATGCTGACGTAGGCAAGTAATTCAGTCCCTGCGCCGATTTTAACCTTGTCCGAAACATAACAGTATGGCCCGATTGTTACACCGTCCTCAATTTCTGCCTTCGTTGAGACTATTGACGATGGGTGAATCTTTACGCTCATTTCCCGCTCTCCCTGCTCAGTGTGTCAGCTATCACCGTCATAAATTCCGCTTCGGCTGCTACTTCTCCGTCAACGTAAGCTACTGCCTTCGCTTTTGCTGAATTGCTGCGGACATGAGTCAATTCGGCTTTCGTTACGAGTTTGTCGCCGGGTCTGACGGGCTTTCTGAATCTCACTTTGTCCATTCCCGTCAAAAACGCTATCTTGTCTCCCTGCTCCATTCCCAGCTTTATTCCAAGCAACACGCTCGTTACCTGTCCCATGCTCTCAACTATCAACACTCCCGGCATTGTGGGATCTCCGGGAAAATGTCCCTGAAAATGCGGTTCGTTGTACGTAACATTCTTGTAACCCGTAACGTGCGTTCCGTCATATTCCGTTATTCTGTCTACCATTAAGAACGGGTAACGGTGTTTCAGCATCTTCATTATTCCGAATATGTCAATCTCTGCCATTTTTGATTGTTTCCTCCTTTAATTTCTCAGCAAGTTTCAAGTGTAATTCATGGCCTGCTCTCACTGCTACTATGTGAGCGTTGACGGGCTTACCCAATGAGGCTAAATCCCCGATTAGGTCAAGCACTTTGTGGCGGACAAATTCATTCTCCCAATGAAGTCCGCCTTTGGCCTCTATCGTTTCACCGACTGCTATTGCGTTGTCAAGCGAACCGCCTAACGCCATTCCGTGTGAACGCAAATAATCAATGTCGCTCTTCATCGCAAACGTTCGAGCCCTCGATATTTCGTCAACGTAATTCTTTGCGTTGTGGGTGTAATCGTAAATCTGCGTGCCTATGTAGTCATATTCAACCGTGTACGTTATGTGAAGAGTATCTGACGGAAACGCTGCTATAAATCTCGTCCTGTCTTCGTTTGAGACTATTACAGGACTGTTGATGACTGTGGGAGCTTTTGTTACTGTGTCGTCTGAGTGAGCTATGATTTCTCGGCTCAATGTCCAAGCACAGCCGTCAAACGCTGGCATCTCTCCTCCGTCAACCTTCACTCGTACTCCCGAAAATATCCCCAATCCCGTCAACGATGACAATACATGTTCGCACGTTCTGATTTCGTTTCCGTCCGGGAATATATAGTCTGAGCCTCTATTAGTCCCTCTCGTCTTCATTCGGCTGATTAGAGCTTCTGACTTTCCGCAAGACATCATCACTTCGTCCGTGTCAAAAGGCTCTATCTCAAGTCGGCAGGTTTTACCCGTGTGAAGTCCCACGCCCTCTAGCGTTATCTTGTCAATAAGCCTCATTCACGTTCCAGTTTCTTCTCTACATTCCTGAGACGCTTCACGATTGACGGAAGGTCGACAGAAAGCATTAACGCTCGTTTCGAGTCATTGTGATTCCTCGCAGGGAAGCCCGAAACTACTGAACCGGCCGCTATGTCGTGTGTTACACCTGAACGGCCTGCTATCGTCGTTCCTGCTCCAATGCGTATGTGATCGGTTATCCCGGCTTGTACCGAAATCGTTACGTTGTCCTCGATTATGCTGCTTCCTGCTACTCCCGACATTGAACAGATTATGCAGTTCCTGCCGATTTTCACGTTGTGCCCGATCTGTACGTGATTGTCGATCTTCGTTCCCGTTCCGATTACAGTATCTCCCATCGCTCCCCTGTCTATCGTTGTACAGGCTCCTATCTCGCAATCATCGCCGATTGACACTCCGCCGATTTGCGGTATCTTTACTATTCCTTCCGGCGTGCGTTCAAACCCAAATCCGTCCGTCCCTATCACCGCTCCTGAATGTATTATGCAGTTTTTGCCGACTTTCACATTCTTCAGTAACACAGCGTTCGGCTCGATGATTGTTCCTTCGCCGACTTCACAGTTCTCACCGATGTACGCAAACGCACACACTCCGGCACTTGACGCTATTTTGGCTGACGGTGAGATTTTCGCTGACGGGTCTATACCCTTGAAGGGCTCGTCATCGCTGAAAAGTCCAAGAAGTTCAGCAAGTTTCACTCTGGGATTCTCTACCGCTAATCCGTCCCGGCCCTCATCAAAATATTTCTCCCTCGTCATTACCGCTATTGTCGGCGATAATGTCGAAATCAAACGCTTCTCCCACAGTACACATATCTTTGACGGCTCGGCCTCTTCCGGCGAACTCACTCCGAGTATTTCACGCTCTCCGTTGCCTATCAGTTTCATTCCAAGTTTTGCAGCTATATCTGATAATTTCATCAAAAATCCTCCTATAAGTTCCACATTCCGCGAATACCAACGTTACCGTCATAATATATCCCTAATGATACATGTTCGTCTATCCTGTACCCAAGTTCCACCTCGTACAATGATGAACTCAGGCTGAAACGCCATTTCCCATAAGGCCTCCGTATCTTTAACGGCAAATATTCCAGTCTCATGAAAAATTCACTCTCCGGCATTCCATATTCTATACCTGCCCATAAATTTTCCAACAGCTCAAACCTCTCGCCAATTCGATACGAAAAGCCAAAATCATCAAGTTCAAACAATATTTCCGTGTATATCTCAGGCGCAAAATTATAGTCCCCTATGTGCCATACCGGACGAAATCCGAAAAACGCTCCAGCTTCAGGGTACTTACCCTCAACTCCAGCATATGCTGATACCCACACAGTGAAACGAAATGTACGGCTGTCTACTACTGCGTCAAGTTTCGATACTTTCGAGGCCCGGAAATTTACCCTCACATCGGCTCTCATGTTCTCAACCGAGTTCCTGTCCTCTAACAGTTCTTCCGCTCTACGCTCTATCTCCTTTGCGTGTTTCTCCGCCCACTTCACAGGCAATCCTGTCAACACCGAAAACTCAGGCAGTAACTTCGCTTCCAAGTCCGAACGAAACATCACAGGGATTGTCCGTGAGTATAATTCAGGCTTAACTGCTAGTATCATCTCTTCTGACGGGCGGAATGTCAGCGTTATCACCGTCTCTTTGTCCGAAATGTACACGTTCTGCGAAAATTCCCAGCCCGGCAATCGTTCCGTGATTAAACGTCCCGTCTCACTCTTGAAATATTCCTCGCTCCATGTCAACGCACCTTGAGGCACTCCTGACGCTATCTGCGCTACTTCTTCGCTTAGTCCGGCCGTGTCCGCCTCAAACCATTCCTTCGCCATCGTTCCCAGTGCAGGCGGCGTTATTCTCACTTCGGGTGTTATTGCTCGGTCAAAACTTAATTCTACAGTCGGCTCTTCTCCGCTCTTCACGTCCACATTGTAGCCAGTGAATAACCGCTCACACACTACCTTCAACGTTGCTTCACGGTCGGTGAATATGTCTGTCGGTATCTCCTGCCACACTGCATTTATGCTTCGGGTTACCGGCTCTTTCAACCATGACGGAACCCCGATGACAGTTACCGCTCCAGCTTGTGTCGCAAAAAATAGAATTAGGCTAGAACATCTCACCAAATCCAAAATACGTTCTGTTCTCGTCTTCGCCCTTCGCATAATCTACCCTGAGATTGCCAAACGGTGTCTTCACCCTCACTCCTAAGCCGTAATCATCGTGTGAGTTATCCCAGTCCATTTTATCGTCTGCGTTCCCGATGTCGTAAAATCCTACGATTGATACCGCACTGGCTACCGGCACTCTAAGCTCAAAATTCCCCATGTACATGTTCGCTCCCTCGAATGAACGCGAGTCATAGCCCCTCAAGCTGTTCATTCCTCCGAGTGAATAGCGAGCGAATGACGGTAAATCTTTGTCTGACGCTGAACCGATACGAAGTCTCGCCGCAAGCAGTAACGGATTCTCCTCGCTCCATGTTCCGCCTATGTCCGCAAATCCTTCCAGTACCTTGTTCAACGCTATGTAGAATCTCGCCTGTGTCCAGTATTTCGTATAGTTATAATCCCCTCCGAGTGCCTCTACTGCCTGCTCTATGTTCACGTCCCACACAAATCCCTTCGGGTATGGCGCGTATTCGTCCCTCTTGTCCCACATCACCTGAAGTTCTACTGTCTGATTCACTCCGTCCCACTTCGTCAGGTCATCTATGTAGCCCGGCAGTGCGTATCTTATGTTCGAGTACTCAACGTCCTCGTGTCTCAGTGTCAAAAACCAGCTCCAATCATCATTGATGAACTTCTTTCCGAGACCTCCGAAGAATGTCAATGATTTCTCGTCAAAATTAAACTGTCTACGGCCCTTTCGGTAATAATACCTGTCGTCATAATGGCTGTATCTCGCTCCCACTCGCCATGCAAATGTCTTCATGTCCATGTAGGGGCTTGAGAATGTCGCCCAGTAGCTCGCCTCGTCTCCCTCGTTGAAGCCTACCTCGAAGTGCATTCCACGTCCAAACATGTTCGTATCTCCGTAGGTCAAGCCTCCCGATAATCCGCTCTCAGTACCGTAACCGACATTCACTCCCACTGAGGCCGTGCGCTTCTCCTTCACCGTCAGTATCAGGTCGACAATATCGTCCTGTCCTTCGGGTACGTCAAATCCTACGTTCACATCTTCAAAGTAGCCAAGTCCCTGCAACTTTCCTAAATCATGTCGGAATTTCGTTACGTTGAAAATGTCCCCTTCATTGATCTTTAGTTCACGCCTGATTACGTAGGCCTTCGTCTTCGTGTTTCCCTGTATCAATATGTCATGCACTCTCGGTTCAAGTATCGTAACGTAGATATTTCCTCCCTGTATCTGTACGTCTGACACCCTCACCATAACGTAACCGTCTTTGTGATACTTCTCCTGTATTCGGTCTAGGTCGTTCCTGAAGAATTGACGGTTGAATACTGTTCCTTCCTGCGAAAATACTTCCGTCATCAACTGCTCGCTCGTGTATAACGTGTTGCCGGTGAAGTTTATACTCTCTATTACCGGGTTCTCCTGTACTACGTACGTTACAGTTACTCCGTCTTCTTCCTCGTCCAAGTTCACGTCAACAAACGAAAAATATCCCTGATTGTATATCGCTTCCAAGTCCGTCAATATCACATCTCGGCTCAACTCACGGCCGGGCTTCGTGTCTACTACGTTCAATATATACTCGCCCGATATGTTCGGATTTCCCGTTACTGACACTTTCGTTACTTCTGCACAGTACAAACTTGACGGCATTAACAGCAATAATATTAACAGCAATAACTTTCTCACTTCAGTTTCTCCTCGCTCTGTCTTCGTTTCTCAGGGCTCTTTGTCCCGTCTTGACCAGTTCGTTCACTTTATCATATGCTACCGTCTTCACAGGCTTTTCTCGTTGGGGTTGAGGCTGCTGCACCGTTTGACGCTTCATCGGTTTCATTGCCTTCTTAGGCTTGGCCGGGGTTACTGCTTTCGGCTCTTCCCTCACTACCTTTATCGGTTCAGCCAACACTAAAGGCTCAGGGACGTTCACAGGGATTTCTTCGTATGACAACGGCGTTACTGTCAGCAATACAAGTGTCAGAGTAATCAACGCTAGTCTCAACATTCCATGATTACGTTCGGGCTTGGCTATGTCAGCAAATACACCGTTCCTCAATTCCTCCAAGTCAGCACGCGCGCATTCAGCGTCCATTAACGCCGCTTCCAGTCTCCCTGACCTGTATGACTTCTTCATTCTCTCAAGCCACCGTATCACAGCGTCCGCACGCTTCAACGTCCCCGTCATCATATACCCTCCAGTCCCAATATATTCCTCATCTTCGCTATCGCTCTCCGTCTCAATCGGTATACATGGCTCAAATCCATTCTCTTCTCTCCGGCTATCTCCTTCGGTTCTTTGCCCTCAAAGTACAACGCTGACACTATCTCAGCCTCGTTGCCCTCTAACTGGCTCACCGCTTTTGACGCATCAAGCCATCTGTCGCCGTCCTCGCTGTTGTCGTAATCGCTCTCTGTCAGGTACTCGTCCGGCAATGGCATCGGCGCACGCATCACTGAACGTTCAAGAAAATTCACTATCTGTCCATGTATCTTGTGCCATGCGTAGGTCGAAAACTTAAAACCCCTCGATGGCTCAAATTTGTCTACCGCCTTGATTAACGCTAATAACCCCTCCTGTATCATGTCCTGCTTGATTTCTCGGTCGTTCACATGTATCTTCGAGGCTATCCAGTACACTAACGGTCGATATGACACTATCAGTTCTTCACGAGCTTCTATGTCCCCTTCTCCGCACTTTTCCCACAATTCTGCCTCGTGTGTACTGTCCATCTTCAGCCTCCTTATCATTTTTTACGCAATTATAACATTTACTACTGTGATATTATGTGAGAAATTTTCTTCAGCTAAAGGAGTTTAACTGTTTGGACAATCTCAAAAATCTATACAAATCTTTCGGCCTCAAACGCTGCAGGCTAAAACGCTTCGAGGAATATGACTTTTACGCTGACAAAAAAGACTTCATTCAGCAAAAATTTATCCTCACCTTCAATGACCTCAATGGTCAGTTAATGGCTTTGAGACCCGATGTTACTCTCTCCGTCATCAGAAAAGGCTTGACCGGTAAATTCTTCTACCTCGAAAGCGTCTACAGACCTTCAGGCAACCGTTTCGCCGAAATTAAACAGGCCGGTGTTGAATTTCTCGGTTCACTCAATGATGACGACTTGAGGCTGTTGTGTTCACTCGCCCTCGATAGTCTCAAAATCTTGGCCGGTAACAATAACTTCATTCTCGATGTCGCTGATGCTTCATTGTGCAATCACTTGACAAAGGCTGAATTATCTCTCGTTCAACAACGAAACATTGACGGCCTCAGAAAGATTAACGCCTCAGATGATGTCATCAATCTCCTTCATCAAAAATCTTTGTCCGATAAGTATCAAAACATCTTAAACTCGCTCGCCTCAAGTCATCTCAATGTCGATTATTCCGCCGTCTCTAACCTAAATTACTACAACGGCCTCGTCTTCAAAGGCTACATTGACGGCTGCCCTCATTGCGTACTCTCCGGCGGTCAGTATGACGGGCTTTTACGTTCCATGAAGTCTGATATTACGAACGGTGCTGGCTTCGCTGTCTATCTCGAGGACTTTGACTATGATTAAAATCGCTCTCCCTAAAGGCAGGCTCGGTCAGAAAATTTTGAGCCTCTTCGGTGTCAATAATATCTCAAGAAAACTCATCTTCAATCTTCCTGACTTCAACATCTCTTGTCTTTGGGTCAAACCTTTCGATGTTCCAGTTTATGTCGAATTAGGCACCGCTGACGCTGGCATCGTAGGCTCTGATGTACTCATGGAAAGAGATTGCGATGTTTACGAACTGCTCTCAATGAATGCAGGAAAATGCAGAATTTCAGTTGCCGCTCCCGATAATTTCTCCGATGATGCCGATAATGTCCTCAAAGTAGCTACTGAACTTCCCAAAATCGCTTCAGATTACTTCGCTTCTCTTGGGCGTATGGTCGACATTATCCCCTTGAGAGGCTCTACTGAACTTGCCGCTATAACAGGCCTCGCTCATGTCATCGTCGATATTGTCGAAACCGGCGAAACCCTACGTGCAAACAATCTCAGGGAAATCGCCAAAATTACTGACATCAGCGGAAAAGTCATCGTCAATAAATCTGCCTACAAATTCAAGCGCAGTGAAATTGATACTTTTATCAGAAAGGTGCATGAAATTATCTATCCACTTTGACAATAATGTCTCCGTCATCGTCAGCGATATTATTGAAAATGTACGCAAAAATGGCGATGAAGCTCTGAGATTTTATGAAAAAAAATTCGATGGCGTTGAACTTCAAAACTTCAAGATGTCTGAAAATGATTTCAACAAGGCTTGCAATTCAGTCGGCAAAGATTATTTCCAGATGCTCGAAAGATGCGCCGATAATATCCGTCAGTTTCATGAATGTCAGAAACAATCAGGTTACATCGTTGAACGTGACGGCGTTTTAATCGGTCAGAGAGTTTTACCCATTGAGAGCGTTGCACTTTATGTCCCGGGCGGTTCCGCCTCTTATCCCTCAACCGTACTCATGACCGCTATACCGGCGAAAATCGCTGGCTGTCCAAACGTCTTCATCATCACTCCCCCTCCAGTCAAGCCTGAAGTCATCGCTGCTGCTTCGGTCGCTGGCATCAGGGATATTTTCACTGTCGGAGGCGCACAGGCTATAGCCGCTTCGGCGTTCGGCACTGTGTCAGTCAAAAAAGCTGACAAAATATTCGGTCCCGGCAACATCTATGTTACTGAAGCAAAACGTCAGGTCAACTCTTTGGGTCTTGCCGCTATCGACAACATCGCCGGGCCTAGCGAAATCCTCATCATCGCTGACCGGAACGCTGAACCGAATTTCATCGCCGCTGACCTGCTGGCTCAGGCTGAACATGACGGGAACGCTTGCGCAGTGTTGATTACTACAAGCGAAAAGTTAGCGCAGTCAGTGTCAAGTGAAATCGAAAAACAGATTGAATGTCTCTCTCGCCGTGAGATTGCTAGAAGTTCTATCGACAGAAACGGAGTGATTATTGTAACAGAAAGCATTGATGATGCGTTGAAGATTGCTGACGATATTGCTCCAGAACATTTAGAACTCTTCGTTGATGAACCGTTCGACTTAATGCCTAAAGTCAAAAACGCCGGAAGCGTCTTCTTGGGCAAATATTCACCCGAAGCTATCGGCGATTATTTCGCCGGCTCTAATCACACTCTGCCCACTATGGGCACTGCTAGGTTCGCAAGTCCCCTGTCCGTCAACGATTTCGTCAGAAAATCTCAGTTCATCTACTATAGCCCAGAAGCATTCAACAAGGCCGTTGATGATGTGGAAAAATTTGCACTCTCAGAAGGTCTCACCGCTCACGCTAATAGCGTTACTATCAGAAAATGTACACCGAAAATTTCATAGTTCAAGCCTCTGATACAGGCTCAGACGGCAGAATGAAACTTAAATGCCTGTTCGATTACTTTCAAAATACCGCTGCCAGAGCTGCTCAAGAATTTGAAGGCACTACTTCGGATCTCTTATCTCAAGGTTACACTTGGGTTCTCTCAAAATACGAAGCAGATTTCTTCGATGAACTTCCCAGAATTGATGAGCGTTTCAATATCAGCACTTATCATGACCCTTCGCACGGTTACAACACTTTGAGAATGTTTCACGTTAATTGCGATGAGAAAGAAATTGTCAGGGCGAAAAGTTCGTGGCTTTTAGTTGACGTGAAGAGCGGACGTGTTTTGAGGGCGGTCAATCATCTGTCGAAAATTCATTCTGATGATGTTATAGACCCGATTTTTACCGAAATCCCTGAACCTGACGGTTTTGAATGTGTAAATGAGATTGAGGTTAGCTGGCACAGTCTTGATTACAACGGCCATGTGAATAACGCTGTGTATATTGAGTGGATTTACGACCAGTTGGCAAAAAACGGCGGTGTTAAACCTGAAAAAATCTGTGTTTCTTTTCGTTCGGGAGCAAAATTGGGAGAAATTGTGAGGCTTGAGCGTTGTGAGTGGAAAGGCGGAGTGTTGTTCAGGGTTAAGAGTGGAGATAGGGAGAGGTCCGGAGTGAAATTCATGATGTTGAGGAGGTTAAGGACTTTTGGAGATTGTAATTGTCGGAGCTGGTGAAGTAGGGAGAGTAGTAGCTCAGAGGCTGGCAGATGACGGGCATAATGTTCACTTGGTGGAAAGGAGTGAGGACACTGCAAAAATTGTGAGTGAAGAGCTTGATGTTGACGTGATAACTGGAAACGGTGCCCGGCCTCAAGTTTTGGCTAAAGCAGGAATCGTCCCGGGCGGTAATGTCGACATGCTCATTGCCTGCACTGACCGTGATGAAGTCAATATGCTCTCCTGCTGGATCGCTCACAACGCTGGCGTTAAACAGGTCGTCTCAAGAACGAGAAGCCTTGAGTTTACCGACAGCCCGGACTGGGGAAAACGTCTGGGAATTGACGCTATGATTTCTCCCGAAAGGTCAATAGCACGAGAAATTCTCGGTCTCATCGAAGTCAGTGCCGCTACTCACGCCGCTGAACTAATGGACAGACGTGCAGCCCTCTACACTGTAACAATCGCTGAAAATTCTCCGTTGGCCGGTATGATGCTCAAAGATATTCGCAGGAAGTTTCCGAAATTGACGGCTGTTTTCGTTTATGTCGAACATGATGACGGCGTTGCAGGAGTCCCTGACGGTTTCACTCAAATCAGGGCTGGCGATAACTGTTACATTGTAACGTACAAAAAAAGCGCGTGGCTTCTGGCTCAACTCTGTCAGCCAGAGTCAGAGAAAGTCCGAAAAATATTCATAGTCGGAGGCGGAAAAATCGGAGTTCAAATAGCCTCATCAATAAGAGCAGACATGGGCAACGTATCAATCAGAATTTTTGACAAAGATTATGATACCTGCCGTCAGCTTTCGGCTTTATTCGGCGAAACTTTGGTGATAAATTCTGATGGAGCTGATGAAGCTGTTTGGCATAATGAAGGAATTGACACTTGCGATGCTTATATTTGCGCCACTCAATCTGATGAAACTAATCTCGTTTACTGTGCTTTGGCAAAAAAAGCAGGCGCAGGAAAGACTATCGCTATTTCAAGACGAAAACAATATCACGGTTTGAGCGGTGTTATCGCTGTTGATGCGGTTGCAGATCCTTCGGAGTGCCTAGCAGGTGTCATCTTGAAGTTTGTACGTTTCAGGCATCATGCCTTAGCGTATACGATGATAGAGAATATTAACGCTGAGATGCTTGAGTTAGTCATCAGCGGTGATTCTCCGGCATCGGGTAAGAGCCTCATGGAGTTAAAACTCGGCAAGGGTATTGTAGTAGCGTTGGTAGGACGCGGCAATGACGTACTGATACCGGGCGGAAATGATGTACTTTTGGCAGGAGACAGAGTGATAATATTTGCTTTGTCCGACTTCATCTCAAAGAGCGCGGAAATGTTCGGAGCTTCGCAACATGAAGGTTAAACAAATTTTCCGTGTAGTCGCCCTCGTTATTCTTTCCGCTTCCGCCGTTATGGCTGTCCCGTTGTTCGTTGCGTTATTCTGTGGTGAAAACGTCCTGCCTCTGATGCTGAGTTTACTCGTAGGCGTTACGTTCTCAGTTTTAACACTCTTCTTCTGCCGTTCACACTCATCTATCTCTCTCACTGTTCCTGAAGGCTGTGCCTCTACCGTTCTTTCATGGCTGGCCGTTACCCTGATCGGCTCTTTACCGTTCTACCTGTCCGGGTCTGTACCGTCTTTCACTGATGCTTTCTTCGAGACAATGAGCGGCTTCACTACTACAGGAGCGACTATCTTGACCGACATTGAGAGTCTCCCGAAAAGTTTACTGCTCTGGAGAAGCCTCACTCACCTTCTCGGCGGTATGGGTATAATCGTCTTGAGCCTCGCTATCATGCCGTTCTTGGGCGCAAAGTCGCTGGCCATGTACAAAGCTGAAGTTCCCGGAGTTACCGCCGGAAAAGTCGCTCCCCGTCTTCATAGTACCGCACTGCTTCTGTGGCTCGTCTATGTCGGCCTCGCTCTTGCTGAAACTGTCCTGTTGATGTTCGGAGGCATGACGCTCTTTGACGCTTTCTGCCACTCCTGCAGCACCGTAGCCACCGGAGGCTTCTCGACTAAGAACGCCTCTGTTGCTCACTTCAACAGCAGTTACATTCAGGCGGTCATCACCGTGTTCATGTTCCTGTCAGGCGTGAACTTCTCGCTTTTCTTCCTGTTGCCGTCAGGAAAGTTCCGGGAATTTCTCGCTGATGAAGAGTTCAGAACTTATGCAGGGATTATAGCCGCTTCTTTCGTCATGATTTGGCTGTTCACAGGAAGGAATGCCATTTTCAGCATCGTCAGCGTCATCACAACTACAGGCTTCATCACTGATGATTTCGACACTTGGCCGGATTTCTGCCGCTTCATTCTGCTCATGCTGATGTTCGTTGGTGCCTGCGGAGGCTCTACTGGCGGAGGCTTCAAGGTCTCTCGATTCGTAATATTATTCCGTCAGATGAAGTGCGAATTACTCAGACTTCTGCACCCTAGAGCCGTGATATGTCCCAGAATGGACGGTCAGGTTATTCGCGGCGTTACTCTGGGCAATGTCTCGGCGTTCCTGGTGCTTTACATGCTCCTGACGTTCTTGGCCGTGATGATTTCAACTGCGTGCGGTGTCGATTTAGTCTCAAGCATTACAGGCGTCATCACCTGCATCAGCAATGTCGGTCCCGGTCTCGGGAATTTAGGCCCCGTCCGTAATTTCGCTTGGCTCCCCGATACCGTCAAATGGACTCTCTCACTCTGTATGCTCTGCGGAAGACTTGAACTTTGCGCGGTTTTCATGATAATTTTACCTGAAAAATTTCTATGGAGGTGATTTTTTGATACAGTTGAGACTGCAAATAACAGCGTTCTTGACAGGAGCCGTAACAATGATTATTGAGCTTGCCGGGTCCAGGCTGACCGCTCCACGCTTCGGTACGTCATTGATTGTGTGGACTGCGTTAATCGGCGTGATAATGATGAGCTTGTGTCTCGGTAACTGGCTCGGAGGAAGTCTGGCCGATAAACGCCCCGAAAGTAAGCTGTTGGGACGAATATTGATGTTGTCGGCCATGATTACAGCTTTAACGGCTTGGTGGAGCAATTATATCTTGACAGCGATACAGGACTTGGGACTGAATTTGTACCTGTCAAGCGTCCTAGCATCATTGGCACTTTTCGCACCCTCAAGTATTCTGCTGGGAATGGTATCGCCTTTCGTGGCTAGATTGGCGGTCAAGGAAGTGTCGAAATCCGGCAGCGTTGTCGGAAAGTTATCGGCGTTGAACAGTGCAGGAAGCATAATGGGAACGTTCATGGGCGGATTTGTGCTGATTTCCCTGTTCCCGTCAGCTGTAATCATCATGGCCTGTGCAAGCGTTCTGGCTCTTCTTTCAGTTCTGATCTACACTGGAGCTTGGCGCAAGATTTTGGCGTTACTCGCTGCATTGTCGGTGTCATGGCTTTCTCATTGGGCGTTGGTCAACGGTCTGCCTTTTGCACCAATCGGCGAGCAGATTGAGACGCGCTACAATCACATCACAGTTGCCGAGAGCATAGACAGGAGGAATGGCCGAAGAGTTAGAGTGATGGTTACAGACCCTTCAGCGACACAATCATTGATGTACCTCGACAGCCCTGCCGAATTGGTCAGCGAGTACACGAAGTTTTACGACTTAGCGTTCCACTTCAAGCCTGACGCTAAACGTGTTCTGATGCTTGGCGGAGGAGGCTACAGCGTTCCGAAGCACCTGCTCTCAACACGTTCGGTATCGCTCGATGTCGTTGAACTTGACCCGGGAATGACTGAGGCTGCCCGGAAGTATTTTGCGCTTGAGGACAACCCGGCCATGACGATATATCATGAGGACGCCCGGACTTTCTTGAACCGGCACAGGGGCGAGCAGTATGACGCAATCTTGATGGATACGTTCTCATCGGCGGTAGTGATACCGTTTCAGTTGACGACAGTTGAGGCCGGAAAGCTGCTGCATTCTATGCTGAAGCCTGACGGTGTGTTGATAGTCAACATAATATCAAGCGTTTACGGAAGCAAAGCAGGAGTTTTTCACGGACTGTACAAGGCGTTCAATCAATCGTTTGACACAATGATGATATTTCCAGCCGTAGCCAGCGACAGCCGTTATGCCTACGCATTGCAGAACATAATCTTGGTGGCCATGAACGGGGCTGTAACCTCAACGCCCTCAGAGGAGTATAAAGCGTTGTTGTCTCATCAATGGCTCGAACAATTCACGCCTGATGCTGAAGTTCCAACGTTCAGGGACGAATTTGCACCGGTGGAAAGGTACACGTTGTTACAATGAAGACAGAGAAAATCAGAAAGATACAGGAAAAATACGGTAAAATCGAGTTATTACCGTCAAGAATATTGTTTGTACTGTGGCTAGTGTCGCTGGCCTGTCCTAACCTGATTTATTCGGGGGTAATGTTTGCCGACACACTGCACATTCTGAAGTGGACAGTTACGGGAGTACCGATAGCAATCGCAGTGATTGTGGCAGGTTACAGGCTGTTGAGGTACCCTGAGAGCCGTGTTGACGCTAGGATTGACGCATTCGGCGTGATATGGCTGTTGATACTGGTGTATTGTGCCGTTCAGCCGCTATGGGTTGATATTTCATCGCCGACAAGTTACGCACTTGAGATGACGTGCTTTGTGGCGGTGTGGGCGTTCTATGTGTTGAGCGTTCAGTCATGGCCGGATTGGGGTTTGAGTTACGCTCTGATTTTCGCCAACATTAACGCAGCCTTGAACGTTGGGTTTGCCGAGTTACAGAACAGAAGCCTGAATGACTTTTCGTTTCTTGAAGGAACAGTGTTTGAGCCGTTGAGACAGTTCAGTACGATAATTCTGCCGACCCCTGAGAATTACATCGGCAACACGGCACAGCAGAACATGTTTGGACTTTGGGTAGCGATAGCAGTTTTGGGAGCGGTGTACCTGTTTGTGTTCGAGGAAAAACGCTGGGTGATAATCTTAGCGTCAATAAACTTTTGGGGACTGATGAACTCAACGAGCCGTTCAGCGTCAATAGCGTTACTCGGAGGCTTGGTGCTATTGTTGATGTACAGTGCTGTGAAGTTCGGCAAAGCTCACGTCAAACGCTTCTTCATGGCGATGGCTGTATTGTCGGTAGTGTTCTACGCCTCGTTGTACTCTCCTCGTTCGGAACAGATAGTAGTGAAGACTGCTGACGTAATCAGGAATGCTGAGAACATCGGCAACCGTCGTGGAATATGGATGACCAGTTACGCAATGCTGCTGGAACACCCTGAAGGCGTTGGAGTAGGCCAGTACAAGTGGCATTACTTAGAGGGTCAACGAGCAGGCTACAGGATAACGAATGCAGATTGGTACAGGTGGCAATATACACACTGGGCGCATAACGAGTTCTTGCAGTTCTTCTGCGAGGGCGGTTTAATCGGAGGTTTGATGCTGATTGTGATGTGGCTGACGTGGTTTGTGCCTGTGGTCTACATGCTGTTCAGGCGTGTTGAAGTCAGCAAAGAGGCTGTATGGGCGGTGTGTTTGGCATCGCTTGTAACGTTCGTGGCAATCTTCACCAGACCTTTTCACCGTATCGAGAATATGGTGTGGATAACGTTGGCGTTTGCTATTTCTAACCGTGAATTTCTCGCCGACCGTTTCAAGTTCAAAGTGCCATTCAGGAAAGTAAACGGAGCGTTATTGATGTTGTCGGCCATAATGGGAATTGTGTACATCTCAAGCGGTATTTACGGGAATTACGTTTTGCGTCAGGCACTGTCGACCCATAACGCATCGCTTCAACTGAGGTACTTGAACGAGGCTGAATTACACCCGATAGTGAAGGAAGAAGCAATCAGGAACAAGGGTTATCACTTCATTCAGACGGGAGAGCAGACTGGGAACACGGCGGAATTACAGCAGGGTTTCGCATTGTTGTGGGAACACTTCAAGAGGGAGCCGAAATCAGAGGACATCGGGAAATTGTTAGACTTTGCGCAACGTTATCAGATAGAGCCTGTGTTGAGGGAGATAGCGAGTTACTTCAAGCCCGGAATGTATCACTTGAAGCGAATACCTCAACGAGATTCATCAGGCCGTGTAGTGAATGCCCTGTTGCTTGTGAACGGTCCCGGAAGTGATGACAAGTAAGGCGTTCACGCTGATAGAGGTGCTTGTAGCGTCTATGTTGACCGGGTTACTGGCAACGCTTGCGCTCGCTCCTGTTGTGTTGTCAGTGAGGCGTTCAGTTGAGGCACAAGAGAGTTACACGGACATGGCCGCGCTCACACGGACGTTGAGTTTCATTGAGCGTGATTTGTCGCAGTCGATGAGGCTCTCACCTTACGCACTGTCGGTGAAGGATAACGTTATCATAGCGATGACCTCATCACCATCACTTCAGGGAATGTCAGCGGCATCAGTTGTGTACAAGAAGACCGAAGGCGGAATACTTCATGTTGACGAGATACCCGGCCTCTACCGCTGGATTGTTCCTGCTGTAAGTCCGTCAGAGATTGACACTGAAAAACTGAAGCCCGAAGACGCTCAATTAGTGTTACCGTATGTTAAAGGCTTCACGGTAGAAGTGCCTACAGGTTCGCATCGAGAGGAACGAATGAAGGAATACACAGGACAGTTGCCAGCCGGAATATACATCGGAATATCACGAGGTGAAACTAGTGAAGATATTATTCTCACGTTCCCGTAAAGGCTTCATACTAGTGAGCGTCTTGATGCTGGGAGTGTTATTGATTTCTGCTGCAACGACATTGGCATGGTTTGCCCGAACGCAGGCTAGAACGTTCTCAAGCCGAGTAACATCGTTGACCGATAAGACATTCGCCCACGTGATCTCGACAGCGATAATCAAGGCATTGTCGGAGATGTTAGCCGATGTGAGTTATGACAGTCCGACACAGCGATGGTATCAGCCATTTGTGTTGACACCGAGCAATCTCGGAGTTTGGCTTGTGAAGATAACGCCTCTTGATGACAAACTGCCATTGAGACAGCTATTTTTGCCGGACGGTTCAACGATGAGGACGGAACTTGCGCCGGTATGGCATGAGATGTTCATGAAACTGGGTTATCATGACGGAACGGAGCAGTTGCTGTTAGACTTCATGGACAGGGACAAGAAGCCGCGTGTCGGTAGTGTTGAGCGAGATAATTACCTGAACCGGCCTCTTTTTGACGTAACGGAACTGAAGTTCTTGAGTGTTGATGTTGAGGGGATTGAGGAATATTGCACTGTCTACAGCGACGGAAAGATTAACATCAACGTTGCGCCGGAGAAAGTGATAGAGATATTGCCGGGACTTGACACGGGCGGAGCGGCTCAAAGCGTGATAAAGTACCGAGAGGACAAAGCGATAGAGAGCCTTAGCGACATACAGAAGATACCGGGCTTGAATGCTAGAACGTCAAATCAGTTGATGAACATAATCGGATTTGGGAGCAGATATTTCGAGATAAAATTAGACCGAATGAATGAAGACAGTGTATCAAGTTACAGGATAATATTTGACCGAACGTCAACAAAGATAGTGAAATGGGAGGAATCATGAAGCCGGATAAGTACATAACAGCGGAATACATAGCCAACGGACAGACAATCACGGGTAAAGGCAAGACATCAATAATCTTAGCACCAGTGAAATCACTATCGGTTGAAGGTTTTACGTTCCCATTCTCGAACATGGCCAAGATACGTTCAGCGTTGAAGTTGCAGGCGATGCCGTTCATGAGCGCAGGAGAAGCGGAGATATTCCCGGTGCTGACCAGTCATGAAGGCCGTACAGTGTCGGGAGTAGCGTGGTACATATCGCCGGAAGAGTTCATCGAGACAGGAGCAAAAGTGTGGCCGTCTCCATTGCCTTTCGTGTCGAAACTTGAGGCTGGGAACGGTGTAACGATGTGGGTTGACGGGGAGAACGTCAGCTCAATATTGTGGCAGAAATTCACGCCAATGATGTACCGCTGGAAGCCCCGAGCCGAAGACACTGCCGACAAGGAATTAGCCTTCTACGAACGTTACTGTGAGGCTAAAGGGCTTGAACGGGGCGACACTTACACTGTTGACGCACAGAATATCCCTGATGACTTAGCGCAGACGGTAGCGAACTCGGTGAATGTGTGTACATGGATAGACGAGCTGAATTTGTCCCGAACAGTTCTTGAGGGAGCGAAGGAGCAGGAACGGACGGTAAAGACGCTGACGAAAGCGGCTGTAATCCTGATAATATCGGGGATATTGGTGTTGACTGGACAGTTTTTGACGTTCACGAAACTAGAGAACGAATTAGCCTCAACCCGAAGCCGTAGCGAGGAGTATTACCGTACAACTTTTGAGCCTGACCGCAAGGGTAGAATATCGAACCCAGTGAACTTAGCACGGGACAAGATAGCCTCAATGACGGGCAACGATGACGAAGGCCACCCGATAGATGAAGTGTTGGGGGACTTAGGGAGGATATTCACGGAAGAGGGGTTAAAGGGAGCAGTGATAGACATAATCCGTTACAACGGCGAGGGCTTTGACTGTACCGGGACAGCTCCCGACATGACGACAGTGTTGAACTTCAGGAAGTCATGCGAGAGCCTGAACAAGGCCGGATTAGTACAGGTGGATAACACTCAGTTTGTGTCAGGGATAGGCTACAGGTTTGATTTACGAGTGAGGTGGTGAAAGTGATAGAGAATTTGAGGAGCATATTGCGAGGCGAAATTTCGGGTTCGGTGAAGCTGGTAGCGTTGAGCCTGATAGCGTTGTTATTATGGTTTACAGTATGGACGCTTCACGGTATTAACACAGACAGCGAGAACTCACTGACCTCACAGCAAGGCCGCTTCAGGACGTTATTGTTACTCGGCGATGAATACAAGAGGCTATCACCGACACAGAGACGAAGCACCGATAACGTTGACGTAGCAACGGTATTCGCTCAAGTATCGGAGACATTATCGCTTGGAAGCCGGGTGAACAGGATAACGCCGGACGGTCAAAATCAGTCAGTCGAAATCAACAGGTTATACGCAGAAGAGTTGACGGAGTTACAGAAGCAGTTGTATTCACGAGGAGTGAGCGTAATAGCGGCGGAATTGCGAGCATTGCCGGCAGGTAACGAGAGATTATTCACATTATCGGCTATAATAGGTGTCAAATGATGAAGAAGATATTTTTGACACTGATATTTATCGCAGGAATGACAGTTTCAGCAGCGATATATTTTCCATTGACTGAAGCCGGGAGATACGCTCTTTCATTCGGACATAGAATGCTTGAAGGAATGGGAATGAATTTGACTTACTCAGATGTTTCAGGCAATGACGGCCGAATAACGGTTGACAACGTGAGACTGACGGGAATGACGGAAATAACGTTCACATCGCTGACGTTGAAGCCTGAAGTGATGACGAGTATATTGACGCTCTCGCCGGTCTGTAATGTTGAATTTAAGGGCTGTAACATACGTTTCGGACAAAGTCTTAATGTTGGCGACGGAAGTTTAATGTTGACGGCAGGCCGTGATGAAATATTGTTAGAGAATTTGCGTACCAACGGAGAATTTTCGATAAACGGCTGGCTGACGTTGGACAGGGCATCAAACAAGATAGGCCGGGCAGAGGCGTTATTGACGGTGCCAGAAAGTTTCGAGGGAAACATGGATATGCTGAAGAATTTTCTGCCGCTGGTCAAGGAAGGCGGACGCTGGTATTTGAGGAGGAAGGGCAAGTGAAGATCTGGACGATAGGAGGAGTGTTGATGGTGGGATTTTCGCTGGGAAGTCTTTTGATGTCGACACTGGGATTTGTGTTGAACAAGATGACCGACAATGCAGGGCGTTCGGACACGGCGGTAACATTAACGGGAACAGCCTCATCAGCCTCAACGGAACGGAACGGGCTTGAAACATTCCTAGCGTCCAACCCCTTCAAGGTGTCAGAACGCAAACCTGAGACCAAGCCTGAGCCAGTCCACAAAGAACCCGAAGAAACTCCCGAAGAAGACACCGGGCTTGAAGATGTGATACTTAGAGGGACATTGCCGGGGATAGGGGCATGGATTGACACGAAGGGAAGCCTGACATTATTGCTAGTTGGACGAGAGATAGAGAACTACAAGCTGAAGAGTGTGAGCTACAGTGAAGCGGTGTTCAACCGAGATGACCATCTGGTAACAAAATACATAGTCTACGGAGATGTTGCGCAGTCTCAACCGAAGCCGCAGCCTTCAAGGCCAGCACCAGTCCAGCCGAAGCAGGAAGCTCCCAAGCCGTCAGGGAACATAGTAGCGGCTGACGGGAACAATGAAGGCCAAGTGCCAAGCGAATTAGTGAGCAACATGGTACAAAATCCGTTTGACGAACTGAAGCGCATCAGGATACGCCCGAACGAGCAAGCCGGAGGACTTGAGGTTCAATGGATACAGAACGACAGCCTCTTGAAACGCTTAGGAGTGAGACGGGGGGACGTAATACGCTCCGTGAACGGAATACCATTTACGAACATGGGAGACATAGCGAACTCGATAAGCTCATTGATGCACAGCGATAGATTTGACGTAGAAGTAACGAGGGGCGGAAAGAGTACGGCGTTGCGCTACGTGGTGAAGTGATGAGACGAGGATTTACGCTGATGGAAGTGCTGGTAGCTACGGCGATAACTGGACTAGTGGCTACTGCCGGATTTCGTTTAATGGCGATGTCATATCGTTTACTTGGTGAAATTGAGGGCGAAAGGGAATTACATTCAGCGGCGAATGAGATATGGTTTCGTTTCAGGACGGAAGACGACATGCCGTCAAGCGGAAAAGATGACAAGAAGGGAATAACATGGAGCAGTGAAGAAGACTCAGTGTCTGTAGAAGATTATGAGTTGAAATATAGACGTGTAACGGTAACGGCCTCGAATGGGCGGAGTACGGTTATATACGTTATGTTAAAATAGAGTGTAATTGCGAAAATTGGAGATGTCTTTGAGTTGAACATAAAGAGAATACTAATATATACACTAGCGTTTACACTAACAGCAGTACAGCCTATAAACGGAGCGACCAGAGCAGCCCCTACACCGCCGCCGGCCCAACAAATGGGCGGAGACATGACAGCCGAAGAGGAGAATAATCTCTTGGAGGCGGCACAGGAGATGAGGAGAGCCGGACTAGTGCAATTCAACTTCAAGGACATGGATTTAGTGAGATTTATGCGTTTCATGTCGGAGTTGTTGCAGGAGAATATCATAGTGCCTCCGAATGTGAACGCTAAAATAACGATAATATCGCCTCACCCTGTAACGGTACGAGAATCCCGTGAAATAATGCTGTCAACGCTTCAGATGTATAATTTCTCGTTGCAGAACATGGGAAGCTACTCGATAGTCAGGCAGGGAGGAACAAGCCCATCACCAGAAGTTCATCGAGGTCGTTCAGGGCCTTCATTCGGAGAAGAGACAGTAACCTACATAGTACCGCTGGATTACATCACGGTTGAAAGCATAATCCCGGCGATACAGCAGACATTCGGCCCGGCGTTAATCGTTATGCCGGTCGGCAACGGAAGGGATATACTCTTACAGGGACGAGCAACGGACGTACGAAAGGGAATGGAACTAATCCGAAGAATGGACACGTCCCAAAGTGCGAGGATAACGAGGACGTTTGAGTTACAGTATGGAGACCCTGCGGTTGTAGCCGGACAAATCAACGCAACAGCGGGCGCAGGAGGACCCCTTCAGGGACTTAGCGCAGTAGCAGACCCTTCGAGCAAGAAGATAATAGTGATCGGGAGCAGTTCAGCGGTCGACAAAGCCGCACGCCTCATCAAGGATTTAGACGTAGACAGCAAGATTGGTGATTTTCACATCTACAAGCTCAAGAACATAGACGCAACGGCAGCATCGGAACAAGTAGCGAAAGTACTCGCCTCAAGCGCAACGATGTTGGGAAGCGATGCCTCAAAGTTTCCTGCGACAGTAGTCCCTGACGTGGCCACTAACAGCCTGATATTTGCTGCTACACAGAGACAGTTTGACAGCTTAGTACCGATACTTGACGCAATAGACGTACACCCGAAACAGATATTGTTACGAGGCTTCATAGCTGAAATCAACGTTACCAACCTAGAGAATCAGGGAATAGATTGGAACGTAGTCGGAGGAATGATGTTTGATGACTTGCTGATAGGCGGTAACATGTCTCTCGGTGAAAGCACAGTCCCATCAACATTCATGCAGTGGTTCAACGACCTCTCAAAGCGTGAGGAACTTTTAGAGCGAGGCGGTTCAACCTACTCGGTAACGAATTACAACCCGATGGCCTTGATGTACGCTACAATCAACATGCTCAAGAAGTACAACGCAATCAACGTTCTCTCAGTTCCACGCCTAATGTGTACCGACAACAAAGAAAGTTCGTTCCAAGTGGGACAAGTGATACCGATGTTGAAGGGTTCGACCAGTGATTTGAGCAATCCCAGCGCAGTACAGAGCAATTTTGACTACAAGGACACGGGCTTAATCCTGACGGTAACGCCTCACATACGGAGCGGAAATCTAGTGGCAATGGACATCAAGCAGACTATGGAGGACGTATTGACGGCAGTGGGCGACCCTACACCGAGAACGTCAAAGCGAGAAGTGAACACATCGGTAGTGGTAGGAGACGGAGAGACGATAATACTTGGCGGAATGATACGGGAAGCTGAACGCTCATTGAGCAAGAGAGTGCCGGGACTTTCGTACATACCGTTAATCGGCGGACTGTTCAAGAGTGTGTCAAAAGAGAAAGAGAAAATCGACTTCATAATATTCTTAACGCCTCAAATAATTGAGACCAAAGAAGAGATGAGAGAAGCGACATTGAAAGCGTCCGGCTACGGTTCACAGTACATAATATCGGGCGACTTAGGATTTTCGGCGATAATGCCTGATAACGCTAGACAGGAACTTTTGAACGTAGACGTAAGCCCGTTTGAGGCAGATATAGACATGAGATTTCGAGAACTCTACAAGAAGAGCCTGAAGAGGAGGTAACATGACGGAAGGATTACCGCCTCTTCCTGAAGCGAAGGAAGTATCATCTCTTCTGCCTGACGGAATGAGCCTTGACATATTGAGGCAGTCGAAAATAGTGCCGTTAAGGGTAGAAGACGGAGTATTGATAGTAGGAGCAGTGAATTATGACGCAGTAACGAAGGCTCAAATGCTTGGCGTAGCGTTGGGTTATCCATCGGACATCGAGATACGAGACGAGAAGGAACTGACCGATTTAATTCACACGCTTTACGACTTGAGGAGTGTAGCAGCAGACGAAGCAGCGAAGAACATCGAGGGCATAGACGACCTTGACGACTTAGGCCGAGAGGACGTATTGAGCGATTCAGTTGACGTGCCTGTAATACGCTTGGTGAACGGATTGTTTGTTGACGCATTGAAGCAGAGGGCAACGGACATTCACGTAGAGCCGTACGAAGACGAAGTGTTGATACGCTTCAGGATAGACGGAGTGTTACAGGACAGATTGAGGCTTCCGCGTTCAAACCAAGCCCCATTGACGAGCCGAATCAAAGTCATGTCAAGAATGGACATAGCCGAACACATGACACCGCAGGACGGCCGAATCGGTATCACAGTCGGAGAAAGAGCGGTAGATGTCAGAGTAGGACTAGTGCCGACACAGTACGGCGAGAGAATAGCGATGAGGCTGTTGGACAAGGGACACGGACTTTTGACGCTTGAAGACTTGGGAATGGAAGAACGTGAACGCTCAATCATGAACGAACTGATACACCACCCTCACGGAATGATATTATTCACAGGTCCTACAGGTTCGGGAAAGTCAACGAGCCTTTACGCCATACTTCAAGCCCTAGCAAGCCCTCAAGTGAACATAATCACGGTAGAAGACCCTGTAGAATACGCATTACCCGGAGTTAGTCAGATACAGGTGAACGAGAAAGCCGGAGTAACATTCGCTTCAGCACTGCGCTCAATTCTGAGACAAGATCCCGACATAGTGATGATAGGAGAGATGAGAGACTTTGAGACGGCTCACATCGGAGTTCAGGCATCATTGACGGGACATTTAGTTTTGTCGACCCTTCACACGAATGACTCAGTGAGTGCAATCACCCGACTTGTTGACATGGGAATAGAGCCGTACTTGGCTGCAAGCTGCATGATCGGCACGGTAGCACAGAGATTAGCCCGTAGATTATGCCCTCATTGCCGACGAGAAATCGAGCCTCCAGCGATGATGTCGAAACAGGGATTGACGAGAGCGTTTGAGCCTGTAGGCTGTCCTGAGTGCCACAACACAGGCTACAGAGGGCGTGTGGGACTGTATGAACAGTTTGTGATAAACGAGGAGATACAGGAAGCGTTCGTGTCAGGTGCGCCAGCCTCAAAACTTAGGGAGATAGCGAGGAAATCGGGTTTCAAGACGTTGTGGGAAATCGGATTGTCGGCGGTGCAGTCAGGTTTGACATCGCCTGATGAACTCACGAGGGTAGCAGGAGAGGACTAATGCCCTATTTCACGTACACAGGCTATGACGCTAAAGGCAAGCCAGCGAAAGGAACGGTTGAAGCAGGTTCATCACTTCAAGCGGTGGACAAGCTGACGGAGCGTGGAATAGTAGTAATTGATGTCAAAATAGCAGAAGACAAGAAGAGCGGACGAAGAGCGAAAATCAAGCTGTTACCGTTAGACCAGCATATATTCTTTTGCCGTTCACTGTCATCATATCTGAAATCAGGATTACCGCTGGCTGATTCGCTTCGGATAATGTCCCGTCAAGTCAAAGACAAGACCATGAAGCCCGTAATGGAGAAGTTGTTATCGGAAGTCGAAGGAGGCCGGAAATTTCACACAGCCCTTTCAGAGTCAGGAGCGTTCCGTGAAAGCCTCTGGAGAGTAGCTGAATCAGGTGAACAGTCAGGAACGTTAGTATCAGTCCTGAATGAAGCTGCTGACGAGTTCAAACTGGAAGACGATTTGCACAGGAAGATACGAGGAGCGATGACGTACCCAATCGTTATGGCAGTAGTGGGCGTTGGTGTAGTGTCATTCATGCTGACGTATGTTGTGCCGAAAATCTCGGAACTTTTCGAGGACATGCACCAGAGTTTACCGTTACCGACAAGAATTTTAATCGGAATGTCTGATTTCCTCAGTAATTATGGATTATGGCTTCTTTTGGGGCTGTTGATATTCTACTTGTGGCTGAAGAAGACTGGACGCAAAATCACGCTTCCATTCATGAGAGGTATAACGGATAACTTGAATTTAGCTCTCGTGATGTCTCACATAAGCACGTTGTTGAAGACTGGAATACCGTTGGTGCAGGCGTTGAGAATGGCATCATCTATGGACGTACACAAACAGAGATGGATTGACGCTGCGGAGATGGTGAAGGCTGGACATCGTTTTGACCGTGCGCTTGAGAAGATCGGATTTCCGGAAGAGACAGTAGCGGTAGTGAGGGTAGGCGAGATGGGCGGAGAGTTAGCGGAAGCATTGACGAACGTTTCGGAACAGTCAAGGGAGACAGCCCAGACGAGAATGGAGAAGCTATCAACATTGATAGAGCCTGTAATGGTGTTAGCGTTGGGCTTCAGCGTGGGGTTTATAGTTCTTGCGATATTGACACCAGTGTTTGACCTCGCAGGAATCGTAAAATAATTCAATAGGAGTGATTTTAGTTGAAACGAAAATTTTTCACAGCGTTTATTTTGATGTTAGCGTTTTCCACAGCAGCATTGGCGGAAGATAAGGTAGTAGCCCGTGTCGGAAGTCAAGACATAACGGAAGCCGAAGTGCTTGAGGTAATTCAGCCGTTCGGACAACAGGCAGTGATGCTCTACGGAACGGAACAGGGCAGAAAGATGATAATTGATGACGTAATCTCAATGAGGCTCTATGCTCTTGAGGCGGAAGAAACGAAGCTCGACCAGACACCTGAGTTTCAGTCCCAGTTAGCGAACATAAAGCGAACACTGCTTGCACAGTCAACAATAAGAAAGATAACGGACTCTGTGACGGTGAGCGAAGATGAAGCGAGGAAATTTTTTGACGACAACCCGGCGATGTTCAAACAGCCTGAGAGGATACATGCCCGTCATATTCTCGTCAGCGGTGATGAGACCTTAGCGAAAGTACAGGAAGAGCTGAAAGCCGGAAAATCGTTCGATGTTGTAGCAAAAGAGTACTCAATAGATCCGGGAAGTGCGGCTAACGGCGGAGATTTGGGAGAATTTCCGAAGGGAGTAATGGTAGCAGAGTTTGAGAAAGCAGCATTTGCCCTGAAGAATCCCGGCGATGTCTCAGAACCAGTGAAGACGCAATTCGGCTGGCACATCATCAAACTTGAGGAACACATAGCGGAGTCGCCGATACCGTATGAGCAGATAAAGGACAAATTGATTCAGGAACTTCGAGAGCAGAAGATACAAAAAGCCCTCCAAGAAAAATCGGAGGAGCTTGAGAAGAAATACAAAGTGGAAAGATTTTAGGTTGTGGGTGTATCCCCCCACACATAATTCATGTGTAAAACTACGTAAGTAATACTACCTATATTATATGTGTGTTTTTCTCTATCTGCTGTCTGACCTGTTTGAAGCCTGTACCGCCGTAGCTGTTGCGTCTTTTGACACTCTCACGGGCTGAAAGTATCTTCATCATGTCTTCATCAGCTTGAGGCACATGTTCACGCCACTGTTCAAGCGTCAAGTCAGAGAAGCTCAAGCCTTCAGCGATGCACCAGCCGACGAGTCTGCCGACGATAGCGTGAGCCTCTCTGAACGGTACAGACTTCATGACGAGGTATTCAGCAATATCAGTAGCAAGAGAGTAACCCTTTTCGAGACCTGACAGGGCGAGTTTCTCATCAATCTCAACTTTCGAGAGCAATTCAGCGATGATTTTCACGACAGCTTCAACAGTGTCAAGAGACTCCCATAATCCCCGCTTGTCTTCCTGTAAGTCTCTGTTGTACGTCATCGGAAGCCCTTTGAGCGTTATCATCAGGTCGACAAGATGACCGATGACTTGGCCAGCCTTGCCTCTTGCCAGTTCGAGGACATCGGGGTTTTTCTTCTGAGGCATCATGCTTGAACCTGTGCAGAACTCATCAGGAAGTACAACGAAGCCGAACTCTTGAGTGTTCCAGTTGATGAGGTCAGTGCAGAGTCTTGAAATGTGAATCATGAACACTGACGCGAAATAGTGGTAGTCGGTCATGTAGTCTCTGTTTGCTACGGTATCAAGGCTGTTTCCTGTCGGCCTCTTGAAACCGAGAGCCTCACTCGTCATGAATCTGTCGATCGGAAGCGTTGAGCCTGCCAAAGCTCCTGCGCCTAATGGGCATTCGTTGAGAGCGTCAAGAGCGAAGTCGAGTCGTTCAACGTCCCTGTGAAATGCCTCGAACCATGAGAGCCAGTAATGACCCATTGAGACGGGCTGGGCTTGCTGCAAGTGAGTGTAACCGGGTATGATTATGTCAACGTGTCTTTCTGCGTTGCTGACGATGACGTTCAACAAGTCCCGGAAATTCTCACGTAATGCCTTGAGTCTTTTTCGGAGGTATAATCTTGTTGTTGTCGCTACTTGGTCATTCCTTGAGCGTGCAGTGTGTAACTTCGCTCCGAGCGGTTCAATCTCCGTCAATCTCGCTTCAATGTTCATGTGAACGTCCTCAAGAGACTCTGACGGCTTGAACTTTCCCGATTTGATTTCGTCAAGAACTTTCATCAAGCCTTCTTCGATTTTCGCTGACTCTTCCTGTGAAAGAATGCCGGTTTTGCCGAGCATCTTGACATGAGCGAGGCTTCCTTCAATATCAGCTTCAGCCATGCGCCAGTCAATATCGAGAGATTGCGTGAAGTCCTGAACTGTTTTCGCTGTGTTTTGAGTGAATCTTCCGTGCCACATTTAGAGATCTGCTACGTAAAAAGTGTAATTTTGTGTTATTAGGCACTTTTTCGATTATTCCTCGTTCCACCTGTCCCCTTTCGCTAATCTACTCAGGTTTGTTTGACAGTCCAGAGGCTTAACTTCCCGCCTAGCCAGCGGTACGATATTTCATACAGCTTCTCAAATTTAATGCGGCGTTATAATC
>CAJODC010000023.1 GCA_905233215.1 uncultured Synergistales bacterium | reverse complement strand
CTGGGGTCTTCTGAAAGGAGATTGCCGTTCTCGTCAACGTACTCATACACTACATCATCGCTTACCGTGTACTCGTCAAGGTTGATTGGGATCTGCTGATCGCCTGACCAGAGCGTAAGGGTGGAATCTTTGTTGCCGCTTACGAGGTTGACTCCGAAATATGCGTAGTCGTTCTCGATTGATTCATCTTCAGAGTCGAGCCTAACTGCTACGGCGTAGAAGTCTTCAATCGCTAATTTGTCCTCGCTTGTTGCGTCAGACGGAAGATAGTTCGGGAGGTTGAGTGCTAATTTGTCGGTGAAGTAGTCGATGTCATCCGCATGAATGTCAACAAACGCTAAGATTGCTCCGGCCTCAAGTGCGGCATTGAGTCGTTCGAGGAGATTCGGATAGCCTCTCATGTCTTCGCCCTCTTCAGGATACCAGAGAAGAACTTTGCCCTTATCGATGACTAAAGAGCTGTCTCTCACGAAATCCTGAAGGCTGTAGACCTCCGAGCGTGCTATGAGTCTTTCTGCGATTTGGCTGGAATAATCTTCCGGGCCGTTCGGGTCTGTCTCACTCGGTGGATTGCTGCTGCTTCCTCCGCACCCGCCTGTGAAGAATACAGCGGACAACAAAGCGACGATGAAAAGTACTGCGCTGGTTCTTAGTTTGGAAATGCTCAAAATGATTCCTCCTTGCGAAATTTTGATGATAAGAAAACAACTTCCCCGCAGGAAACAGAACATTAAGTCCGAAACCTACGGGGAAAATAGTACAGCAGTCCGCAAAAAATATCAATGCAGGCTATTACTCCTCAAGTTCAGGCAGTATCTTCTCAAATTCGCTCTCATATGCGTGAGCCTTCTTTGACATCTTCTTGATCTTCGACACTTCGTTAGCGGCTTGGTTAATCAGTTCGACAGTACCAGCTCCGCCTACACAGCCTCCGGGACAGGCCATGCCCTCAAGAAGATAGCCGTTGCGCTTTCCTGCTTTGGCCATGAGAAGCATCTTCCGGCAGTCATTGAGTCCTTCGGCATGTTCCACGAGAATTTCACGGTCAGGGTGAAGATTCTTGATACAGTTCACGACAGCCTCAGCCACTCCGCCCGAAACAGCAAAGCCCCTGCCGTCAGCACTCGCATTATCAGGAACAGGCATCTTCTCCAAGTAATCGAAATCGACTTCCTTAGCCTCGAACATTCCCAAAACTTCCTCGAACGTCAGCACAAAATCAACATCGCTCCTGACACTTCGCCTGCTTGCCTCAAGTTTCTTCGCAGCGCAAGGCCCTATGAATGCCACCTTGCAGTCAGGGTGTTCTTTCTTGATGAGTCTTCCCGTCAACACCATAGGAGTCAATGCCATGCTGATACATTCGGCGAACTGAGGAAATTCCCTCTTCGCCATCACTGACCACGCAGGACAGCAAGATGTTCCCATGAAGGGCAGTTTTTCGGGTACTTCCTTCACGAAGTCTTCAGCCTCCTGTAACGTGCAAAGGTCAGCTCCTACAGCTACCTCAACAACGTCAGCAAATCCCAATTCCCTGAAAGCCGCTCTCATCTTCTCAGGACTGAGAGTCTTGCCGAACTGACCGGCAATCGCAGGAGCTATGGCAGCGTAAACGGGAGTGTCGCTCCTTATCGCCTGAATGCACTGGAAGATTTGCGCTTTGTCGGCAATCGCTCCAAATGGACAGTTAGCCAGACACATTCCGCAGGACACGCATTTTTCTTGGTCAATGTCAGCACGCCCGTATTCGTCCGTGATTATCGCCTTAACTCCGCAAGCCTTAGCGCATGGCCTCTCCATTCTCAGAATGACTCCGTACTGGCACACAGTCATACACTTTCCGCACTTCACGCACTTTGTCTCATCAATGTGAGCCTGTCCCTTGTCGAAATAGATAGCGTCTTTCGGGCAGACCTGAGAGCATGGCCGGGCCAAACAGCCCTGACACTGATCAGTTATTACAACCTTGTTATCAGGGCAGGAATGACAAGCGAACTTGATGATGTTGATTAACGGAGGCTGATAATATTTCTCAGGGTGTACGCATTCTTCCGCGCCCACTGAAACAGGAGCGTGTTCAGATGCTTTTCGTAACGGAAGTCCCATAGCAAGCCTTATTCTTTCACGGACTATAGCTCGTTCAAGAAATACGCTGTCCCTGTAACGAGACACTTCGCCGGGTATTACCCTGTACGGTATCAGCTCCATGTCGTAGAGGTCTCCGGGCTTGTAGTTGTATGACAATCTCGCTACTTCCGTGAATATCGCACGCCTTATGTCGTTTACTGAAGTATGTATACCCCTCATTCCCATTTTGTTTACCGCCCTTTCACTTGCTCGCCTCGATCAGCTTCTTCATAGCGTCAAACACAAATTGCACTCTTGTTCCGACAACAACTTGAACATTTGATGACGAAAGACGAGTTACTCCCGGAATGCCTGACGATTTTATTTTTGTCTCGTCAATCTGTGTGCCGTCTTTGACGTTTACTCTGATTCTTGTTGCGCAGTAGTCAAAATCTTTCAGATTCTCAGCTCCTCCGAGTCCCTCAAGAATTATCGCTGCCATGTGCGTGTAATCTTTCTTTGACTCTTTCTTGGGAAGTTCAGCCGTTGGGGCTATTTCTATTCCGTCAAAATCATCATCTTCACGTCCCGGTGTCCTCAAGTCAAATTTCTTTATCGCCCATGTGAAGACAAAGTAATATATCAACGCCGTAACGATTCCGATCGGAATAATCAGCCAAGGGTTTAACGCCATAGGAGCCCGGAAACTCAGTATCCAGTCAACCATACCTGCGCTGAAATTGAAACCGCATCTCACAGGAAGGTAAGCACAGACAGTCATACAGATTCCAGTGAGGACTGCGTGAAGCAGGTACAGTCCCGGAGCGAGGAACATGAATGAAAACTCGAGAGGCTCAGTGATTCCAGTGAAGAAAGCAGCGAATGAACCGGCGAGTAAAAGACTCTTTGCTACGTTCCTGCGTTCGGGTTTTGCTGACTTGTACATTGCATAAGCACCGGCAACAAGTCCGAACATCATCACAGGGAAGAATCCTGTCATGTACATTCCAGTTACGCCAAGTTCGCCAGTTCCTGACCAGAATTTACCCAAGTCGTTGATTCCGATCGTGTCAAACCAGAACACAGCGTTCAATGCGTGGTGAAGTCCCAAAGGTATCAAGGCTCTGTTGAACATTCCGTAGATGCCTGCGCCCAAAGGCCCTAAATTTGCGATTGATATTCCGAAACGTTCAAGCGCACCGAAAACTATCGGCCACACGTAATAGAGTATCGCCGACACTATTGTTGAGACGAAAGCGGTTATGACGGCAACACATCTTTTACCGCTGAAGAACGCTAACCATTCGGGCGGTTCAGCGTCTTTGAACTTGTTGAAACATTCTGCGCCTATCAAACCCGACAATATACCGATGAATGCGTTGCTGATTTTCCCGAATGCAGCAGGGACTTGAGCCGCTTCAACGCCCGTGTACATTGCGACAGCGTTTGTCGACAACAGAGTGGTAATCATCAGCCATGAAACGAGTCCAGCCAGTGCCGATGCTCCGTCCTGTTCGTCAGCCATGCCGATTGACGTACCGATTGCGAAAAGTAACGGTATCTGATCGATGATTGCGCTTGCTGCTTTGATGCAGAACGCCGCTATGACGCTGTTGCTTCCCCAGCCTGCCGGGTCTATCCAGTAGCCTATGCCGTAAAGTATTCCGGCTGCAGGAAGACACGCTACAGGGAGCATCAGTGAACGGCCTATTTTCTGTAGATATTTCATCATTTGAAAGGTTAACCCCCTTGAAAGGTGAATTTTGCTACGAAATTATTATAGACGATAATTGCTACTTTGACAGGTCAGACAGCCAGTCATAAAGAGCGTTACCGTCTCGAAGTAATTTTCCGTCTGATGATGTGAAGGCGTGTTTTGTGTAACCTTCGGCAGCAATTTTCCCGGTGTCGGCGTGAAATATTTTACAGCTGAAAACTACACTGACCTTTGTGATTTTTGTTACTGTTGTCTCTATGTCGATCTCGTCTTCATAGAACAATGACGACTTGTAACGGCAGTGAGCCTCAACGACAGGAAGCAGGATTCCTTCTTTTTCCCAGAGAGCAAAGCTCTTCCCTTTAGCACGGCAGAAATCACTCCGTCCCATCTCGAACCAGTCAAAATATCTCCCGTGATAGGCCACTCCCATTTTATCGGTCTCGCTGTAACGTACACGAGTGTGAGTCATCTGTTTAAGTTCAGCCATAAAAAGTCCTCCTTTAGCTGTAAATGTAGCGTCTTATCCTGATGTGATGAGCCGCCGCTGAAGCAAAAACGAATCCTGCGCTTAAACCCAAGAGCGAAATCAGACAGTTCACGCCGTTAATTTCTGTCCATGAACGATTACCGAGATAAAGTCCTGATATTGCGTAGAAGAACAAATCTCCCGGTATCAATGGAATTATTGACGGGTAGATGAAATATGTTGAAGGCTGACGGCGTTTGACAGCGAAAAATTCAGCGTAAAGTGCCGCAACCGATGCCGATAACGTCATGTATAACAATCTGCTCTCAATCATAGTCGGAAGAACTATCAGCGATATTCTCGACAAAGCACCGCCAAGCCCGGCAAGCCATAAATCTTTCAGAGGAATGCTGAAGACTATTCCGAATCCTACTGACGCTAGGAACGACAACGCAACCAACATGAATGGATTGCTCAGACCATGAGCGGCATCGTTCAGAACGACTCCTCCGAACATCATGAAAGCTGCGTATATCCCTGCCGCAAGTGCGCCGGTGTCAACAGTTATCTTCAATATCTGAAGTATTCCGTTAATCTCACGTCCGCACAACAAATTTCTCATAGCGTTCACCAAAGGTATTCCCGGTATCACTAGCATTGAAACTGTTGTCATCATTACAGCGAAATTGACACCGAAACCCCCGTAAATCAACATGACCGCACACGATGAAGCCACCCACATTGTGAGCGAGTTAGTCAAAATGTGATCAAGCCCGGTGTGTTCAAGACAAGACATCAGGAAGTGAATCAACACAGTTATTGCGACAATAGGGAGAATGTCAAGAAAAGTTGCGCCGAACATGAAGCCCAAGCAGACCATAGCGCAGATTTTACCGCCGATGATAACGCACTCGCTGTAACAGGGAACATTCATTGAACGTTCCAGCATTTGAGCGAGCGTCTTGGGGTTGGGAGTAATCTCGGCGACTTTGTAGGATAACCTGTTGAGGCTTCTCAAGCGTTCCAAGTGAATGGCAGCAGGAGGAATTGAAATTTGACGCGAGGAGTAATTGCCCTCAGAGTCACGAGCGGCGATTGACATTTGGGTACTCAGAAGAAATATACTCACATCGCTGAGGCTGTATGAATGACAGATGATTTCAGCGGCCAAGCTGGTACGTTCGAGGCTCGAACCGCTGAGGATCATGTTACGGCAGAGGTTGACACAGAACGTTAATATATCGTCAATATCTCTCGTCATTAAATCACCCTTTCTGCCGACTCTATTACGTGTTTTGCCAAGACCGCTGTTGTTACCGCTCCTACACCGCCGGGAACTGGCGTTATTGCCCTGACGATTTCCGACACTGAGTCATAATCGACATCACCGCACAATTTCCCTTCATCATCAGTGTTAATGCCAACGTCAATAACAACTTGACCCGGCGAAACGAAATCAGCACCGATGAATTTAGCTTTCCCGATTGCGGCAATAAGAACGTCAGAGTTACGGCAGACTTCAGGGAGGTTCTGAGTTTTTGAGTGGCACATTGTTACGGTGGCATTCTCCCTCATGAGCAGCATCGAAACTGGACGGCCTATCACCAAGCTCCTTCCGACAACAGCGACTCTCTTGCCCTCAAGAATGACTCCATAGTGAGCGAGAAGTTCAACGCAAGCCTGAGCCGTGCAGGGGGCGTAACCTTTCCCGGAACTTGTGAAGACTCCCGAAAGTGAAGCGTCTGTCATGCAGTCGACATCTTTTGACGGGTCGAGAGCCTCACAAGCTGAACGCTCTGCCGACTTGTCATCGAGCGGTCTGAACATCAAGAGGCCGTGAATGGAATCGTCATTGTTAATCTCGTTGATGTGAGCTGTGATTTCTTTTGAGTCAGCGTCAGAGGGAAGAATAATTTTTTTGACACTGATTCCGATTTTCTCACAGCGTTTCAACGCTCCAGACTCGTAAGCTAGATCGCCGGGCTTTTCGCCGACTCTGAGCATGGCAAGCGAGGGAGTCACGCCGAGAGCCTTGAGCCTCTCACAGCGTGCGGTTAATTCCTCCGTCAAACTCACCGCAACAGGTACGCCCTTCAGAACATCGGCCATGTTAAACCCGCCTCACTATCAATGTAACTTTGCCGGAAATGTCTTCGGCTTTCGTAAGGTATTCGGCAAGCATAGTGTCGACTTTCTCTTCAATGTCCCTTGCGTCAGGACAGTTCTTGAGGCTTCCAGTGTTGATGTAAATGTTAGTCGCCGCTGAAGTCATAGCCGCCTCGCAAAGCAGTACGCCGCAGCCGACATCAGAAATCAGAATGACATTTCCCTTGTCGACAACAACAGAGAGAAGGTCTATAGCATCACAACAGCATTTGACCATCTCAAAAGGAGCTTTGCAGGCATTGAGGGCAGCACGCTCGAAGATTTCTTTTCTGTTCGGAAAATCTTTCGGGAGCTTCCACGCTGAAGAAAGTTCAGGGAATGCTTTTGCGTCTTCGTCAGCAAGTTCGAGAAATCTCTTTCTGAGTTTTTCTGACTTCTCAACGATTACTTTCATCTCGTCTTCAACGTCAATGTAACGTTTGTTGCCGATGGTGAAATTCGCTGTCATCTCGCAGAGCGCAGAGCCTAACGCACCGACAAGAGCGGAAGCAGAGCCGCCGCCGGGCATTTGTATTCTTTCGCCGAGAAGTTTTGAGAACTCTGCACAGCTTTTATTCATCAATAAGTCAGACATTTAGAACAGTCCCGTAACCTTTCCGTCAGAATCGACATCAATATTCAACGCAGCAGGTTTCTTAGGCAGACCGGGCATCGTCATTATCTCGCCGGTAACAGCAACAAGGAATCCAGCTCCAGCCGACAGCCTCACTTCACGGACAGTGATTCTGAAGCCTGAAGGCCGTCCGATTTTCGCAGGGTCATCAGAGAGTGAGTACTGAGTTTTTGCCATGCAGACGAGCAAGTTATCTTTTCCGAGTTCGTGAATCAGTGCTAAATCTTTTTCGGCCTGAGCTGTGAAGTCAACACCGTCAGCACCGTAAATCTCTCTAGCGATTGCGTTCATTTTCTCTTTTGGACTCATGGCCTCATCGTAAATGAATCTGAATGTTGAAGGTTTTTCGCAAGCCTCGACAACTTTTTTGGCCAAATCTTTTCCGCCTTCACCGCCTTTTGACCACACCTCAGACAGTGCGAATGACGCTCCGAGTTCCTCGCATTTCTTAGCGACTAGAGCGAGTTCAGCTTCTGTGTCGTTCGGGAATCTGTTGATTGCTACGACAACTGGCAGGCCGTACTTCTGAATGTTCTCGATGTGCTTCATCAAGTTCGGTATACCTGCCTCAAGCGCAGAAAGATCTTCGGTGTTTAGCTCAGTCTTCTTACGGCCGCCGTGCATCTTCAACGCTCTGACAGTGGCGACAACAACAACAGCATCAGGCTTCAGCCCGGCGACCCTGCACTTTATGTCAAGGAACTTTTCCGCGCCCAAGTCAGCACCGAATCCCGCTTCAGTAACAAGATAATCAGCGCACTTGAGTCCCAACTGTGTAGCCTGAACGGAGTTACAGCCGTGAGCGATGTTTGCGAAAGGTCCGCCGTGAATGAATACTGGGCTGCCTTCGAGTGTCTGAACGAGGTTGGGCTTGATTGCGTCCTTGAGAAGAACAGCCATTGAGCCTGATGCGCCGATGTCGCTGGCTGTAACGGGCTTTCCGTCATAAGTGTAAGCGAGAACCATACGGCCTAACCTTGATTTCAAGTCCATCAAGTCAGACGAAAGACACAAGATCGCCATTACCTCAGAAGCAACCGTGATGTCGAAGCCTGATTCACGAGGGACTCCGTTAGCTTTTCCGCCGAGACCGATGATGATGTTTCGGAGGGCTCGTTCGTTCAAGTCCATGACTCTTCGGAAGACGACTCGTCTCGGGTCAATATTGAGTTCGTTGCCCTGCTGAATGTGATTGTCGAGCATGGCCGCGCAGAGATTGTGAGCTGTAGTGATTGCGTGAAGGTCGCCGGTGAAATGAAGGTTGATGTCCTCCATCGGTATTACTTGAGCGTAACCGCCCCCGGCAGCACCGCCTTTGAGTCCGAAGCTGGGCCCTAACGAAGGTTCACGAAGGGCAGCCATTGCGTTTTTGCCGATTTTCCTGAGACCGTCAACAAGTCCGACAGTTGTTGTAGTTTTACCTTCGCCAGCAGGTGTGGGAGTGATGGCTGTAACGAGAATCAGCCTGCCATTTTCCTTCGAGGCAAGTCTTTTTGTTACTGAAGGCGAGAGCTTCGCTTTGTATTTTCCGTAGAGTTCCAGTTCGTCCTCAGTTATTCCGATTTCTTCTGCCACTTTCACGATTGGCTTCGGCGTAACTGATTGCGCAATTTCTATATCGCTTAAGAATGACATTGTTTGAATTTGCTCCTTTGTCCTCATTATTTCATTTCGTGGAATTATATCAGAGTGGAAAAATCGTTATGATAAAATTTTGACGGGGAGTGCCTGATTTGTTCGGGCGATCTGCCGGGGTGAACCTCCGAGTACTGAACAGGAAAGGAGGGGATAGCATGGAGAGAATAATAAAACTCGTGAAAGCACTTACAGAGCTTGCACGAGCAATAGCCAAAATAATAAGGCTCTTCAAAATGCGTTAGTTCCCATCTGTTAAGAACTTTGTTCTGAGGTGGGGATAGACGGCCCCTCTTCAGGCAGGTTCTTTTTAGTTTAGCTTGTCCGAACTCCCCCGGACAGTTTCTATTATACTACAAACGATTCAGGAACGGTTAAAGCAAAATGGGCAAAGTATTATTGATTCGTCAAAAAAATTACAGTCAAAACGAAATCGACACCGCAATTCTCAGAGCGTTCAATCATTTCGGAGGCGTTGAAAAATTTATCTCAAAGGGCGATCGTGTACTGTTGAAAGTCAACTTAGTCTCCGGCCATGACATCAAACGACGCGTAACAACAGACCCTTCAATCGTCCGTTCAGTTGCAAAAATCATCATCGACTCCGGCGCGACTCCATTCATCGCTGACAGTCCAGGCATCGACAGCTTCAAGTCAGCAGCCGAAAAAGCAGGCTTCTTTGACGTTGCCAGAGAACTTGGCATAGAGTGCCGTGAACTGACTGACCCTGTTGACCTTCCGGCACATGAAGGAGCGGACTTTCACCACATTCAGGTCAGCCGACAGGTTATCGAGGCCGACAAAGTGATTAACCTAGCTAAGATGAAAACTCACGGCCAAATGTATTTGACTATGGGAGTGAAAAATCTTTTCGGCACAATTCCGGGAAGACTCAAAGCCGGTTGGCATTACAACGTTGGTTTGAACCGTGAAAAATTCGCTGCTCTCCTCCTCGATATATACATGGGTGTCAAACCTGACTTCACGATTCTTGACGGCGTTATCGGAATGGACGGTGACGGCCCGACATCGGGAGAGCCTTACGAGTTCGGCATGATCGGAGCTTGTGTTGACGCATTGTCGATGGACTTCACGCTCTGTAAAATGGTCGGCGGAAAACTTGAGGATTACCCCCTATACATGGCCGCGAAAAAACGAAACCTGCCTCAGTGCGAGTCGTTCTCGTCAGAAATTGAGGGCGATATTAGCGTTGATTATGTTTTCCCTGATGTCAAACTTCCGAAAACTAGAAGCATGAGACTTTTGCCGAGTATACCATTTCTTGACAGGCTCATGACCTCCAAGCCCGTACACATTCCAGAACTCTGCATAGGCTGTGGAAGATGTGCTGCTGTCTGCGCTGCCGGTGCTTTGAGACACGAGAACAGGCATTTATATTTTGATTACGGAAAGTGCATAAGGTGTTACTGTTGTCATGAGATGTGCCCGGTCAAGGCGATAAAGTTCAAAGAGAGTCGGCTGGTGAAACTGGTGAACATGTTCAGTTGATTTGACAAAACGCCGGATTATTGCTATATTTTCACGGTTGACTTTGGCCCCGTAGCTCAGTGGATAGAGCGACTGCCTCCTAAGCCGTAGGCCGGGTGTTCGAATCACCCCGGGGTCGCCTTTCAGCCTAATTCCCACTACTTGAAGAATTTTGATGTCGGATATTTCGCTCTTGCTGAGTTGATAGCTTTGAGAAGATTCGTTCTGACGTTTTCGGGCTTGGTCATTCCGTCAATGCTTCTTACGATGAGATGATTGCCGATATAAAGCGAGTCCATCACAACATGAATCTCATACGGAGCAAGTTCAAGCTGTAAATACTTGTCGAGTTCACCGCGTACCTTCGAGACAATAGCTCTTGTCGCTTCGTTTTTCTTTGCCGACAGAACGTCAAGGCCGTCAACCTTCAGGCTAATGTCATTCGCTCCCTCTTGGATTTCAGTTCGCAAAAGACCGAGAGAATATTTGCGTTCAATCGGTATATTCATCTCGTGCAGTTTCTTCACTGCCATTGATAATCTCTTGGGCGTGTCAGGGTGATTCATGTAGACTCCGTAGTCAACTATGGGCTTTTTGTACTCTTCGGCCATGAAACGCTCAAAAAGAGTTATCATTCCCGTTGGCGAATAACCTGACTTAATCAGAGCGTCAAGTCCAAGCCTGTCAGCTTCCGCTTCAAGCTCCATAGTGTATGCGCTGGTCATAGCAACGTGAGCCACCTGTGCCAGTATTATCGGAGCCGCCGCCCCTCCTGAAAGCACCATCACGGCAAGTGCGCCAAGCGTTACTTTGCTGCTCTCCGCCGCCATTCTCAGAGAGTGTTTTCGGTCAGCGTGTATCATCTCGTGAGCCATGACTGCGGCAAGTTCCGAGTCGGTGTTCAGAGCGTCAACAATTCCTGTCGTGAAAAAAATGAATCCTCCGGGAAGGCAAAAAGCGTTCATGATTTCAGTTTTGACTAAACGGACTTCCCATTTGATGCGTCTCGACATGAATGGCTCAAGCCTCTGAGCTATCATTTCAAGTTTTGATATTACGGCCGGATCAGATGAGAGATTCCATTGTTCCTCAATCTGTTTCATCGCACGCCGTCCAATCTCGATTTCTTTCGCTAAATCGGGATCGGTTTTGGCACAATAAGCTGTTGTCGGGAAAAGTATTATGAAAAGTATCAACGCTATTTTCTTCATTCTGTTAATACAAATATCCTCCTCCCATTTTAGCGTAACTTGCGGCGGCGTTCTTAGCGTTTGCACGTGAGACCATCTGAGACCTCAAGCCCGCTGAATGTTTCTCAAGTTCGCTGACGGCATCGTCTTCGGCTTTGATGATACTCTCGGCAATCTCCCGGCTCTCCGTGATGAGAGCTGGAAGTTCCGAGTCGTCAGGGAAAAGTTCGAGAAGCCTCGCGCAAAATCCGTCAGTACTCTTGATGTTATAACTCAGCCCAGACTCATCAAGCACATCTCGCCAGCCGTCAGCAAGAAGTTGAAGCTGTGAAATAATTTCGTCCTTCTGTTCAAGAATGCGGGACAACTCGTCCATATCGCCATTAAGGACAATGGCTTCAAGTTCCCTCGAAATCATTGCCCTTAATGTTCGACAGTATTTTATCTCACGCTGTACGAGATCTTTCGCCTGCTCTAAGATTTTATCCTGCGAGTGTGAAACTTTTTGCTGCTGCATTTTTCGTGCCTGCCGGTTTCGCGTAAGACACTGCGGTTTTGTTCTCGGGCTTCTTGCCTTCAAGCTCGTTCATTGCGTTCTGAAGGTCTTTGTCCTCCGGGTGTTCCTGCTGGTACTGCTGAAGAAGCTGTAACAATGCGCTCTCCCATGTCTGTTTCAACTCCTCAAGCATTCCCCTGACCGTTCGGAGATTGTCGGGCTCTTTCTTCATGTTAGCGTCAACAAGCTGCTGATACATGTACTCGTAGAGCTGCATGAGCTTATCGGCCATCTCTCCGCCTCTCTCACGGTTGAGAGTCACCATCAGTTCGCGTACGACTTCCTGAGCGCGTATGATTTCCTTGTTGGCTGTATCATAGTCAGGAGTCTTCGAGGTCATTGCGTTCTCAGCAGTCCGGCACGCCTTGATTCCAATATCGTAGGTGATGAGGAGTAACTGTTCCTTCGTTGCTGTTGAAATTCTCGTGGCCTGATATGTGTACTGTGCGTTGTTCGTGTTCGGCATGAAATTTTCTCTCCCCTTGAAATATTTTTTCTCTCTGGACAATATATCGGCGGCTTATACCTCTGTTTTTAGTTACACGTCAAGATTTTTTACTTCGTGTGCGTTGGCAATGATGAACTCTCTTCTCGGCTCAACCTTGTCGCCCATGAGTATATCAAAGTATTCATCAGCAAGGAAATTATCATCAAGTTCAACCTTCTTGAGAATCCTGTTTGCCGGGTCCATTGTAGTTTCCCATAATTGAGACGGATTCATTTCACCGAGTCCCTTGTAACGCTGGACGTTTACTTTTGAAGGATCGGACGCGCTGTCGACATGCTGTCGTAACTCCCTGTCAGTGTAGCAGTAATGTACTTCCTTGCCGTACTGGACACGATACAGCGGAGGTTGAGCGAGGTACAAATAACCCTGTGCTAAAAGTTCGGGCATGTGTCTGTAAAAGAACGTCAGAAGCAATGTAGAAATGTGCGCTCCGTCAACGTCAGCATCTGTCATGATGATGATCTTGTGGTAACGCAGCTTGCTTGCGTCGAACTCGTTGCCGATCCCGCAGCCAAGAGCGGTGATTATCGTTTGAATCTCACGGTTAGCGAGCATCTTGTCCATGTGAGCCTTCTCAACGTTGAGAATCTTTCCACGCAATGGCAGTATTGCCTGAAACTTTCTGTCCCTTCCCTGTTTTGCCGAACCTCCTGCACTGTCGCCCTCAACAATGTAAAGCTCGGTATTCTCTGCCTTCTTCGATGAACAGTCAGCGAGTTTTCCGGGAAGACTCATTCCTGACATCGCGCCTTTTCGGACAAGTTCACGGGCTTTCTTTGCGGCTTCACGGGCACGGCGGGCACGGATTGCTTTTTCGGCGATGGGCCTGACTATTTCGGGCCTGTCCTCGAACGCTGAGATTAAACCCTCGTAGATGAATGAGTCTACAGCTCCTCTGACTTCACTGTTGCCGAGTTTCGTTTTCGTCTGACCCTCGAATTGAGGCTCGCTGAGTCTTACGGACAAAACGCAGGTCAAACCTTCCTTGAGGTCATCGCCTGAGAGATTCTCTTCCTTGTCACGAAGAATTTTTCCTGAGCGAGCAAGTTCGTTCAATGCTCTTGTCATGGCCGAACGCAAGCCCGAAAGATGCGTACCGCCCTCGATTGTGTGAATGAGGTTTGCGTAAGTGTAAACATGTTCCTGATAGCCGTCGTTGTACTCAAAGCCAACATCAATGGCAATGCCGTCCCTTGTTCCAGAAAGCACAACAGGTTCAGGGAACAGCGGCATTCTGTCTCGGTCAATGTATTTCACGAAGGCACCTATACCGCCCTTGAAGAAGTATTCTCGTGACTCGTTTGTCCGTTCGTCCAAGACTGAAATTTTCAGGCCGGGATTCAAGAACGCTAACTCCTTGAAACGGCTCTTGAGTGTGTCGAGTGAGTGGTGAACGTCCTCAAAAATTTCGCTGTCCGGAAGGTAATCAATTCTCGTTCCCTGCCAGTCGCATTCAACGCCCTCGCTCAAATCTGTTACAGGTACGCCGCGCTCGAAACGCTGGGATTTTTCGACACCGTTTCTTGCGATAGTAACAACGAGCCATTCGGACAAAGCGTTGACGACCGAGACACCGACTCCGTGCAAGCCTCCTGAAACTTTGTACGCTCCCTCGCCGAACTTACCGCCAGCGTGCAAGACAGTCAAAACAACTTCGCTTGTCGGCCTTCCGTTGTAGGGGTGAGGGTCTGTGGGAATGCCTCTGCCGTTGTCCTGAACTGATATGCTCTCGTCAGTGTGAATAGTAATCTGTATTTTGTCGCAGTAACCGGCCATAGCCTCATCGACTGCGTTGTCAACGACTTCGTAGACGAGGTGATGAAGTCCGCGTGTTGAGGTGTCGCCGATGTACATTCCGGGACGCTTCCTCACCGCTTCGAGGCCTTCGAGTACTTTTATGCTTTCTGCTCCGTATTCTGTTGAAGGTGATGTGTTATTCATTTGAACCTCCTAATGTTTTCACACGTGATTATATCAGAGTTAATAGCGTTATAATTATCGCAGACAAGACAATCAAGAAGGGAAGAAAGAATTTGACTGTGAACAAAAAAATTCACGTACATTGCAATCTGCAAGTCTTCCAGAAGTGCGGCATAAATACGTATCAGACAGAGATAACTCAAAGGCTCTTTCAGTATGATGATATTGATGTTGACCCTTTTTATATCTGTTTCAAAATTTTAGGGGAAGACGGAGATTTTCCGAGAAGGAGAGTGCGCTTTCCTCGTCATTTCGTGTTCTATGCTCATGAAGTGCCGACCTCACGCAAGCCGGTTTCATTTTTATTCGATTTGATTAAACCTTTTGTCAGCTTCGACTCAATCATCGGCGGTAAGTCTGAAGATGTCTTCATTTTCTTTGACAACACTATGACAACAATGCCCGTCAAGGGAAAAACTATCGCTCTTCTTCATGATATTATCCCTCTGAGAATGGCAGGGGTTTTCAAATGGGAAGACTTCTTCAGGAAGAACGCTAAAAACGTAGTAAAGAACGCCACAAGAATCGTAACAGTGTCAGAATACTCAAAGAAAGATATTGTTGAAGTGTTACACGCTGACCCTGATAAAATTGATGTCGTTTACAATGCTGTTGACCCTGAAATTTTCTCACGTGAAAAGACAAGCGCAGAAAAGTTTAGAGCCTTGCGAGAAAAATACGGCCTTCCCGAAAAATATATTCTCCACTTCGGAAGCTGTCTGCCTCAAAAAAATGTTCCTGCCCTAATCCGTGCCTACTCAATGATGCCTGATGCCCTCAAGAATGAATACCGCCTCGTAATCACTAACCCTGAACAGGTCGTAGAAACATCAGAAGGAAAAGACGACATCAGAAAGATTGCTGCTGAAAATGGAGTGTCTGATTACGTTGTGTTCCCTGAGAAGATCAGCGATGAGGACAAAATCGGAATGTATCAGCTAGCTTCGCTCATGGCTTGGCCGTCATACCTTGAGGGCTTCGGAATACCGATACTTGAGGCTCAGGCTTCCGGCGTTCCTGTAGTGTCGTCTGACTCGTCATCAATGCCCGAAGTCGCCGGCGACTCAGTGGTCTACTTCAACCCATACGACACAGACGGAATGTCTCAGGCCATGACTAAGTGTTTGACCGATGAATTGTTACGCTCTGAACTTGTCGCAAAAGGCTACGAGAATCTCAAGCGTTTTTCGTGGGACAAGTCAGCAAAGAAATTCCACGACATAATAACAAGCCTCGAAAGGAAAGAAATCTCTTGAGCGTTGACAAAAATAACAGCGTTCGTGTTCATTGCTGCCTGCAAATGATCATGAAGTGCGGAATCAATACTTACCAAACCGAAATAACAAGCAGGCTCCTTCAGTACCATGATATTGATGTTGACTCTTTGCGTGTCAGTATGCAGAATTTCGAGACCGATACAGATTTTCCCGTAAGGCACGTAAAATTTCCGGGCTGGCTTGCGTTCTCTAACCATGAAACGCCGCTGTCAAGGAAAATCATCTCGTGTGCCTTTGAGTTGGTCAGACCCTTCATCAGTTTCAACAAGCTGACGGGCTGTAATCCTGAAGATGTATTCGTGTTCTTTGATAACGCTATGACAGCCCTGCCGATTAAAGGGAAAGTAATCACAGTTCTTCATGACGTTATCGCTCTGCACTCTGAATTTCCTCACAACAAAGGCCCGTTCAGGAAAGGTGCTGAACATGCCGTGAAGAAATCAGCGAAGATTGTAACGGTCTCCGAGTTTTCAAGAAAAGACATTGCCGAACAACTCAAGATTGACCCAAGCAAAATTGATGTTGTCTACAATGCTGTTGACGCTGAAAAATTCTCCCGTGAAAAAACAAGTGCCGAGTCTCTCAGGGCGTTACGGGAAAAATACGGGCTTCCGGAAAAATATATTTTGCACTTGAGCCGTTACAATCCCCGAAAGAATGTCAAAAATTTTATCCGAGCTTACTCGATGCTTCCCGACAAACTCAAAGAAGAATACGGCCTCGTCATCACTAATCCGAACGATGAAGTCAGGAAGTTCGCTGGCGAATGCGGAGTGTCAAGCCGAGTGATTTACGTTGATGACATTTCAGACTCTGACAAGCCGGGAATCTATCAGCTCTCTTCGCTGTTCGTTTGGCCGTCATTCATGGAGGGATTCGGCCTGCCCATTCTTGAGGCTCAGGCTTCGGGAGTCCCTGTCGTTTCGTCTAACACATCGTCAATGCCCGAAGTCGCGGAAGATTCAGCGGTCTACTTCGATCCCTATGATGTTGAGGGAATGTCTCAGGCAATGGCTAAATGTCTCGATGATGAAGTACTTAGAGGGGAACTTGTCGCTAAGGGCTACGAAAATCTCAAGCGTTTCTCTTGGGATAAGTCAGCCAAAAAATTTCATGACATAATCAAAAATCTTTGACACAAAAAAACAGGGGAGTTACTCGCTCCCCCGTCAGTTGTCGCTTTAGTCTTTCTCGTCCGGGTCAACGTCAACGATGACCTTCATTGTTGTCTCTCTGTTGTTGTCAATGTACTCGTAGGCTTTCGGCCAGTCCTTGAACGCAAAGTGAGCTGTCTGTAACGGCTTGAGCTGAATCTTTCCTTCCTGAACGAAGCGAATCGCGTCAACAAAATCCTCATGCCTGTACATCATTGACGTGTTCAGGTCAAGTTCTGAGTCGTTGAGTTTTGCGAGGTCAATATTCGCTTTCTTGCCGAACACAGCAACGAGGATTATCGTGCTTCCCTTGCGTGCGTTCTGGATTGCCTGATCCATCGTGATGTCTGAGCCTGCGCACTCGTAGGCTACATCGTACTTGTCAGGCCCGAACGTATCGAGTACCGCTTTCCCGTAGTCGTTATTCTTCGTGTTGACAACGACATCAGCACCGAGTTTCTTGGCCAGTTCGAGTCTTCCGTCTGAAATGTCCGTTGCCATGACTTTTGCGGCACCGAGAGCCTTCAACGACTGTATCAGCAAAATGCCGATAGGCCCGCAGCCGAGTACTACAGCGTTGCAGCCTTTGACATCGGGGAATCTCTTGGCGGCGTGGACGGTAACGGCAAGAGGCTCAATCATCGCTCCGTCAGAGTAGCTCAACTCATCGGGAAGCGGTGTAGCTTTGCTCTCGTCAACAGCAAAATATTCGCTCCCTGTTCCTGTCGTCTGGAAACCGAAGACTTTGAGCTTCTCGCAGAGATTGTACTTTCCGTGCAAACATGGGTAGCATCTTCCGCAGACTACTTGAGGCTCAAGAACTACTCTGTCGCCGGGCTTGAATTTCTTTGCGAACTCTCCGCACTTCACGACCTGTGCGCTGACTTCATGACCCTGCACTATCGGGTATGATGTGTAGGGGTGCGTGCCGTGATAAACGTGAATGTCGCTTCCGCAGATTCCGATTCTCTTGATTTTGACGAGTACCTGATCCGGGCCCGGTTCGGGTATCGCTACGTCCCTGTAAATTATGTGCTTCGGTTCCTGCATTACTTCCTGTACCATTGTGTCGCTCATCTCAAATTTTCCTCCCTTAACCTTTCGTATTCTTCCCTGCAAATATCATCGTAAGCGAAAAGCTCATCTCTGAACGCTTCTATCCACAACCGCATTTCTTGAGGCTTTCCGGCTGATGATGCTATTCCTTCTGACATCTGCCAAACATCGGAACATGCCTTGATGATTTTCTCTTCATCGCTCGCTTGACGAAATCCCATGAATCGGCTTGCGTAATTTCCGCTCCTGCATGTCGACAAGTACCTTCTGCAAACGTTCCTGTACTCGTTGTAGAGAATTTCACGGTGTTCAGTGTCATTCATTCGGAGTTCGTCAATAATTTTTACGACCTCTTTATCTCTGAAATACCTGAAGAAATTTCCTCTACCGTACAATATCTGAAGGCAGATACAACGCCATAGCCACCAGTCAATATCCTTGCGTCCCTTGCGCTCATGGTCTGAGTAACGGTCATCGTAAAGCTCACGGACAAATTCATCATCAGGCATGAGAGCTTTTCGCTTTGATGGGTCAATCTCCTCGTAATATTCTGTCATCAATTCTAGTTCGTCTGACGTTTCTTCGAGAAGCAGTCAAAGCCGACAGCTACAGCGAGAACTAAGCCCTGTACAACCATCTGTGTATACTCGCTCACGTTCATCATGATCATTCCGCTCTTGAGTGAACCGATGATGAGAACGCCAGCGATGACTCCCGACATTCTGCCGATACCGCCAGCTACTGAGACACCGCCCAAGACCACGCACGTTATGACCTCGAACTCAAAGCCGATGGCCGCCGTTGCCTGTGCCGAGCCTGAACGTGAAAGAAGGACGATGCCTGCAAGACCTGCGAAGAATCCCGACAGTGCGTAAATCAAGTATTTCATTCTGTTGACACGTATTCCGGAAAGCTCGGAGGCTTCTTCATTTCCGCCGATTGCGTAGAAGTAACGCCCGAAATACGACTTGTTGAGAATGAAGCTCCCTATCGCAAAGCAGATCACCATGATGATTGCGCAAATGGGAATCAGTCCGAAGTCGCCGGGAATGCCCCACTTGTTGAGCGACCATCTAGCGAAAAATCCGAACGTAGGATTCTCAAGGACAACGCCCGGTATCGGAAGTCCGCCAGAAAGAAGGTATGACAATCCCCTGAATATCGTCTGTGATGCGAACGTTGCTATGATTGCCGGAATACCGATGCTTGCCACCATCAAGCCGTTAAGAATGCCGATAGCCGTTGCCATTGCCAGCGAAATCAGCACCGCTAACCACATATTCCAGCCCATATTCATCATCAGGTAAGCGCAGACGACATTAACCAGAGCGATTATTGAGCCGATTGAAAGGTCAATCCCTGCAATCAGAATAACGAATGTCATTCCGATTGACGCTATGCCGTAATATGACACCTGACGCGAAATGTTGATGATGTTGGGAAGGCTGAGAAATTTCGGGTTGAAGTAAGCGAAGATCGCTATCTCTATGATGAACACAAGCCATATTGCGTTTTGCTTGAACGCTGCTGCAAATCTATTCTGTTCCATTGAACTATACTGCCTCCTTCTTGTTGTCTGGAATTACTCCCGATGCGTATGACATGATTGTATCGGCGTTGAACTCATCTTTTTGAAGCTCGCCCATGATTTTATTCTCGGCAAGTACGATGATTCTGTCAGACATTCCGATTAACTCTTCCATTTCCGACGAAATCATAAGGACTGCCACACCGGCTTCAACAAGGTCGTTGATGAGCTTGTAAATCTCAAATTTTGCGCCGACATCGATTCCTCGTGTAGGTTCGTCAAAAATTATGAGCTTAGAGTTAGCAGCCAGCCATTTTCCGAGAATGACTTTCTGCTGATTACCGCCTGAAAGATTTTTGACAAGCTGATAAATTGACGGACACTTAATCTGAATCTCTTCACGGTACTTGTGAGCTGTAGCGTGTTCGACTTTCGAGTTAATGACAGTCGCCTTTGAGATACGCTCATAGATGGGCATCGAGATGTTATTCTTGATGGAATTTGTGAGAAGTGCGCCGTGTCTCTTCCTGTCTTCGGGAAGCAGTGCTATTCCGTAATCTATGGCCGCTCTCGGTGAACGGGGGTTAATTTCCTTGCCCATGAAGATAATTTTTCCTGACTCTTTGGGTCTTGAACCGAAAATTACCTGAGCGATTTCCGTTCTACCAGCTCCGACAAGTCCGCCTAATCCGAGAACTTCGCCTGCGTGGACTTGGAACGATATATCCTGATCGCCGTTACCGTAAACATGCTGAAGCTCCAAAACTACTTCATCACGTATGCAGGGCTTGCGAGGCGGATATTTCTGCGTCATCTCAGTATCGTCGCAGGGTCTTTGTCGGTTATGAGAGTGTCAACATATTCACCGTCTCTGATGACTTCGATTCTGTCGCTCAACCTGAAAATTTCCTCAAGCCTGTGAGAAATGTAGATGATTGAAACGCCACGAGATTTCAACAGTTCAACAACTTTGAACATGCTTTCAACCTCGTTGTTCGTCAAAGGTGCGCTGGGTTCGTCCATGATTAGGACTTGAGCGTTCTGCTGAATGGCCTTTGCGATTTCGACCATCTGCTGATAACCGACTGACAGATTTTTGACCAGTGAACGAGGATTGATTTTTATGTTCAACTGTTCAAACGCCTTCGCGGCTTCTTCCTCCATTGCTTTACGGTCAATGACGATGCCGTTCTTCTTGAGGATTGGACGACCCAAGAACATATTTTCCGCTGCTGAAAGTTCGCCGACATTGTTGAACTCCTGATAGATGATGGCGATACCGTTTTCGGCCGCAAGCTGAGGGGTCATTCTGTCGAAAGTCTTGCCGTTAATCTTGATGTGTCCTGACGTGGGGATAACTGCTCCTGAACAGCACTTGATGAGTGTAGATTTTCCAGCTCCGTTCTCGCCGATGAGACCGAGAATTTCGCCTCGCCTCAACTGTAACGTAACGTCCTTCAGAGCGACAACGCCGGGATATTCCTTTCTGATGTGTTCAAGTTCAAGCACGTAGTCTTCTGTCACTGTATTACACCTCCTGTTGTGAACTACTCCGCCTATAGAGGCTGGAGCTTCCTAATTCAACGAGGTCTGCGTTGCTACATTTCTGTTTCCGTCTTACGTCCTCTCCAAAGGCGTTTNGATTCCAGTTATTCAACATGAAGGATTATAACACACTTAACTTAGCGCAATTCATCTCCCACTTGTAGAAGTGGGAGCCTTCTTGCGCGTTACGGTAAAAACAAAGGCTCCCTCAAGACTTCAGGGAAGCCTGCGAAATTCACACTGTTATTTCATTCCCGAGATGATTTTCTGAACGTTCTCGGCAGTGATGGGAGCGACATTCCTAAATACATTCTTTGCGCCGACTTTGCCCTCAAGGATAAGAGCGAACATTGAAGCACATGAACGGGCTGTATCTTCGTCTGAACCCTCAAAGCCGATGATGCCCTTCGCAGGGTATGTCGGGTCGGCAAGCTGTCCGAGCTGCTGCTTCGTAACGTCAGTCGTGAATACGCCCATGTCATCGGGGATATTTCCGCCTGTCGCAATCTGTAACGCCTCGTCAGCTCCGATCATCGCTCCAGCTCCGATGCCCGTGAAGACTTTGCAGTTCGGGTGAGCCTGAAGTATCGTCTCAACAGCGTTCTGAGCGAGATTAGCCTCGATTGCGGCTGTTGTTGCGACTATCTCGTATTTTCCGGCTGCTGTCTGTTCAAGTCCCTGTCTGATTCCGTTCTCACGCTCAAGAAGAATTACTGTCTGAGGATAACCGATGATTGTTACTTCGGCTTTCTTCTCGGCTGAGTAATGCTGATTGATGAAAGCTCCAGCAAGTTTGCCGATTTCAGTTCCGAGATATGTGTTGTTGAGAACCCAGTTAGCGTCAGTGTTGGTCATCGGGTCGTCCCAGCACATGACTTTGATACCGAAATTGCGGGCCTCAGCGCAGGCATCTTCAACGGCGTTAGCGTCCGAAGGGTGTACCATGATGAGGTCACAGCCTGCTGAAACGAAGTTCTCAATCTGTCCGATCTGAGTCGCTGAACTGTCATTGCACGCTACGATGGTGAATTCAGCTCCGGCAGCGTCAAGAATCTCTCTCAATGCCGTCATGACTCCTGCCCAGTAAGCATTCTGGAGCGACTGAATCGTGATGCCGATTTTCTTGCCCTTGAGAGCCTCGAAATTTGCCTTAGCGTAGAACTCAGGCGATGCCTGTACGCCTTCGGTTGAGCCGGTATCGGCAGCCATTGCGCAGACTGGAAGCGCGAGGAGCATTACGAGTGTGAAAACTGCTACAAATTTTTTCATTTTTGTGACTCCTTTTGTGTAATATTTTACGCCCTCTCAAAGGACGTTAAAACCTAGAAGCAAGTAAACGCTCCGTCAAGCACGAAATCCGCGCCTGTTGTGAAAGTGCTTGTGTCTCCGGCTAGGTAAACACAGATTGACTCAAGCTCTTCGGGTTTACCGAGTCTTCCAGTCGGTGAAAGTTCTTCCCATTTTGCGATTAACGGTTTGAGGAACTCGGAAGCACGAATCAAATCTGTGCCGATGTAGCCGGGGCTGATTGAGTTTACTCGAACGCCTCTTTTCGCCCATTCGACAGCAAGAGACTTGGTGAGCTGAATCACACCTGCCTTGCTTGCGTTGTAGGCGCACTGGGGCTGAGGGACATTGACGATGTGAGCGGACATTGACGCTGTGTTGATGATTGAGCCGCCTCCGTGAGCGAGCATGTATTTACCTGCGATTGTGTCGGTGAGGAACACGCTGTTGAGGTTCACGTCAATATTCTTCTTCCACTGAGCGTAGGTCATCTCATCGGCTGGAGCGTTGATGCAGATTCCGGCGTTAGCGTGGCAGAAATCGAGTCCGCCGAGCTTTTCGACAACCTCATTCACCATTGCTTTAACCTCGTCTTCGATTGTAACATCGCACTTTATCGCTATGACTTTGCGTCCGGTAGCGTCTGCGATTTCCATTGCAGTTTTCTGAGCCTCGTCAATGTCAAGGTCGACAATGGCTATGTCAGCTCCTGCCTCAGCGAATGCCGTTGCCGTACATTTTCCGATACCCCTAGCACCGCCGGTAACAAAACCCTTTTTGCCGTCAAGACGCATTTTTTCAATAATGCCCAAAGTTTTTACCCCCTTGAAGTTTTTTATTGTGGATACGGTAAAGATACATTCTTGCAACCGTTTTGTCAACGTAATTTTTCGCTAATGTTTACCGGCTTTGCTCTCGATTGCCGACATCAACGAACCGAAAGCAGCGTTAAACGATTTCAGGCCGTCCTCAAGAAGTTTCGCGCACACAGCGTCAATATCAACGCCGATTTCAGCGAGCTTCTTCATGTCTGCTTCAGCCTGAGCGATTCCAGTCTCAAGAGTCAGGGCAGCCTTGCCATGATTCACAAAAGCCTCAAGAGTCGCTGGCGGTACAGTGTTCACTGTGTCAGGGCCGATTAACTCCTCAACATATTTCACATCGGAGTATGCCTTGTTCTTTGTCCCGGTGCTTGCCCACAAAGGACGCTGAATTATCTTTTCGCCTGTGAAAAGTCTCCTGAACTCCTGATACATCAGTTTGATTCCGTCAACGGCGATTTTTCCGCACAATGAAGTTTCGCCCTTCTCGGTCAAAATTTTGTCAACTGCTCCGTCAACCCTGCTAACGAAAACTGACGCGACACTTGCTGCTTTACCGCCTCTCTTGACACCTTCAATGAATGCTTTTGCCACGTCAACATACTGATGATGCGAGAAGATGAGCGTTGAATTGACATTCACGCCTGACGCTATGCACATCATTACGTTTGGACGATTGAGCAGAGCAAAAAGCCTCTTCGCCTCGCTGATTGTTGTATCACGGTCAGAGGCCAGTAACGGGTTGACTTCGAGTGAAACGTAGCCGTCTTTGCCGTTCGTCCTGTCGTAAACCTGACGCATTATGTCGGCTGCTGCTCCTACTTCCTTGACGGTGAGAGCCTCGTAGATTTCAGCGGTTGAATTTCCTGCTGACGAAAGAGCTTTAATTTCGCCGTCATAGTCGCTGGTCTTTGCGATTGCGTTCTCAAAAATTGAGGGATTTGTCGTTACTCCTGTTACTCCAAGATTTATCCACTCTTGAAGACCGCCGGAAGATACAAGCTCCTTGTTGATGTAGTCAAGCCATATTGACTGACCGAGATTGAACGTCTGATGAATTGCCGTCATTTTTTTCACCTTACCATTTCATAGAATTTATTGCTGCCTTCTCAACTTCAAGTCCTGCAACGTAACGCCTTGTAAATTCCTCAAAGCCTTTCACGTCTTCGGGGTCAGGGTTGACCGCTTCGCCCGTCAAATCTTTGAACACACGGTTATTCAGGTAGTCCTCAAGTTTACCGTCATTCTTTCCGTCAACAAGATAAGCAGCAAGAAGAGCGATACCCCAAGCTCCGCCTTCACTGGCTGTTGACATCACGTAGACAGGAGAGTTCACAGCAGCAGCGAGAATCTTCTGCATGACCAGCGGAGTCTTGAACAGTCCGCCGTGTCCGGTCATTCTGTTGAGTTTAACGCCCTCGTCCTTGAGGAGAATATCCATTCCGAGTTTCACCGCTCCGAGTGATGTGTAGAGATTGACACGCATGAAGTTAGCGAGATTGAAATTGCTTGACGGCATTCTTGCGAAAAGCGGTCTGCCTTCGTTGATGAACGTAACGTTTTCGCCCGAATAGTAACCGTAAGCCAGCAAGCCTCCGCAATCTTTGTCGCCCGTCATGGCGTGAGTGTAGAGTTTGCCGAAAAGTTCGCCCATGTCGGCATTCACTCCCATGAGTCCGCAGAACTCGTGGAAGAGAGACACCCAAGCGTTGAGGTCGCTAGTTCCGTTGTTAGCGTGAGACATTGCGCAGGGAAAGCCTGAAGGAGTTGTTACCATGTCGATTTCACGATGAAGTTTCTTGAGCTTCTTGTCAACAACTATCATAGCGAACATGCTCGTGCCTGCCGAGAGATTCCCGGTTCCCGGAGCAACTGCGTTAGTCGCCGTCATTCCCGTTCCAGCATCGCCCTCAGGAGGACACATGGCGACTCCTGCCTTTAGCGTTCCGGTCTCGTCCATGAGTGCAGCACCTTCAGCGGTCAACTTCCCTGCATCATCACCGGCAACGAGTACCTTCGGGAAAACGTCAAAGAGTTTCAATTTATAACCTGATTTCTTCATGAGAGCGTCAAACTTTTCGGCCATGCCAGCGTCATAATTCATCGTACCGGAATCAATCGGGAACATTCCGGCTGCATCGCCGACTCCGATGACCTTCTTGCCCGTCAAAACGTAGTGAACGTAAGCTGCAAGAGTGAAAACTGAGTCGATGTCCTTGACATGCTCTTCACCGTCCAATATCCTCTGGTACAGGTGCGCACATGTCCATCGAAGCGGTATGTTGAAGTCGAAAAGTTCCGTCAGAGCGTCGGCAGCCTTTGTCGTGTTAGTGTTGCGCCAAGTCTGGAACGGTGCCAGCTGCCTGCCGTTCTTGTCGAGGGCAATATAGCCGTGCATCATGGCACTCACTCCCATTGCTCCGAATGTTGACGGTGTAACGCCGTACTTGGTTTCAACGTCCTTACGCAAAGCACCGTAACACGAGCGCAGACCCTTCTTGACATCATCAAGATCATAAGTCCAAACACCATTGACTAACTTGTTCTCCCAATCGTGAACGCCTGACGCTAATACTTTGCCGTCAAAGTCAATCAACACGGCTTTGATTCTTGTTGACCCGAACTCAATACCGAGAGCAGTTTTTTTTGTGTCCATTTGTTACCGTCCTTCCATGAATGAGTTTGCTACCTTTTCGGCTGACAATCCCATTTCATCACGTACAGCGTCAGAATTTCCCGACTCGCCGTAATGGTCAACGCCAAGTGTCTGGAGCTTCGGCAAGACGATTCCTTTTCGTGCCGACTCAAGTGCCATTATCGCTCCCATTCCTGTGTTGACGTTGTGGTCCTCAATCGTCATGACATGGCCTGTCTTCACGGCTTCAGCGATTGCTGACATGTCAGGCACTAACGGACAAGACACGGCGTAAACGGAGACTTCAACGCCCTTAGTGCTGAGGATTTCTGCTGACTTCAAAGCGATTTGAGCGGTGTAACCGAGTGCGAATATTGCGCCGTCTTTGCCTTCACGCAGTTTGTCGGCCTTTCCGTACTCGAACGTGTAGCTTCCAGTGTAATACTTCAGTCCGTCAACCTTGCTCCTTCCTACGGCCATGCAGATGTCGCCGGGAGTCTTCAGAAGCCATCGTGTTACTCTGTCGGTCTGGTTAGGGTCAACAGGAACAACGAGCTTCCAGCCGAACATGTTACGCATGAGTGATACGTAGTCGATGCACTGATGAGTTTTCCCGTCCTCGCCGACATCGAGTCCGACATGAGTCAGAACTGTCTTGTTGCCTGCGTGGTTAATGTCGTTGAGCCTCTGCTGATTGTAGACTTCATCAATACCGAAAACTCCGAACTCAGCCCACAATGACACTACACCGGCAAGGCTCGCAGCCCCCGAAGCTGTAGCGACTGAATGCTCTTGAATACCGCACTGAATGAAGTTTTCAGGGCAGGCATCACGGAATTTACCTGTCATGACTGAAGGGACTAAATCGCAGTCGAACACGAGAATCGGAGTCCTTCCGTCTTTCTTGTAGTTCAGCTTGCCGACATCAGCCAGAGCTTTTCCGAATGCGCCTCTGTTGTCGCTGACCTTTTCGCCCTCATAATCGAACGGCGTTCCAGTGTCAATATTAGGTGCTGACGGGAAATCAATCTTTCGTCCCGTGAATGTCGGCTTAGTCTTCCGTTTTTCGAGAGCCTTCGTGAGAGTGTCGGCACTTTCTCCGAGATGTTCGGCGATTTTAGCGTAATCATCGTTCGAAACCGGCTTACCGTGATAGTCGGCTATGCCCTCCATGATGAGTCCGTCCTTGCCCATGATAGTTTTGCAGAGAAGGACAGTCGGCTTTCCGTTCCTGCCAGCGTCCTTGAGAGCCTCATAGATTGCTCCGAATGAATGCCCGTCAGTCTCTACAGCCTCCCAGCCGTCAGCCTCCCAGAGTGCTTTAATGTCGCAGGGCATGATGTCGAGTCTTTTGCCTGAAAGCTGAATGTCGTTCCAGTCGATAAGAGCGACCAAGCCCGTCAAATTGTGCCTGACCGCCATTCTTCTGGCCTCAGCGATTTGACCCTTTGTCTGACCGCCGTCGCCCATGACAACGTAAACACGCCCGTTGTGCCCGTTAGCCCTCTGTGCCAATGCGAAGCCGACTCCTGCTGAAAGACCCTGACCCAAATTGCCTGTGCCTAAATCTATTCCGGGTACTTCACGCTCAACGTGTCCCTGAAAGATTGAGCCGATCTGCCTGAAATGCGCTCTTGCCTCGTCAACAGGAACGAAGCCCCATTCAGCAATCGCTCCGTAAACGCCCGCTGAAGTGTGGCCGTGAGAGATTACGACATAATCACGCTTGATGTCGTTGCAGTTCTGGGGCGTGAGGTCGGCGACTCCGTAGACCGTCATGAACATCTCCATGCTTGAGAACGCTCCGCCAGGGTGTCCGCTTTTGGCTGCGTTGACCATTGTTAAAGCGGTGAGTCTTGCTCTTTTTGCTGACTGTTCGAGGGCTTCGATGTCTGACTGAGATAATTTTTCTTTTGGGAACTTGTGAATATCGGGTAATTCCATAATACTTCCTCCAATTTTACGCTCTTCCGCAGCTTCCGAGAACACGCATTCTCTCAGTAACGTAGCGTGTTACCTCGTCAATTCCGTAAGAGCCGTATTTTTTCGGGTCAAAAACTCCCGGATTTTCCTTGATGTATTTCTTCACTCCGTATGTGTAAGCAATTCTCAAGTCAGTAGCGTAATTTACTTTGCACATTCCCATACTGACACAGCGTATAACCTGTTCGTCAGGAACGCCTGAAGTACCGTGCAGGACAAGCGGAATGTCAACAACCTTCCTGATTTTGTCGAGAACGTCAAAATTTATCTGAGGCGTACCCTTGTAGACACCGTGAGCAGTTCCGACAGCTACAGCGAGAGAATCGCATTCTGTTTTTTCGACAAATTCTGATGCTTCATCGGGGTCTGTGTAGGGGTTATCATCGCCGTTGTCGAGATTGTCTTCTTTCCCACCGACACGCCCTAATTCGGCCTCAACTGGAATATTCGAGGCGTGGCAGATTTCTGTTACTGATTTTGTGATTGCTATGTTGTCGGCGAATGAGAGCTTGCTTCCGTCAATCATTATGGACGTGTAACCGGCTCTGAATGCCTGAACGACTATAGCCAGCGAATTGCCATGATCAAGATGACACGCAACGGGTACGCTTGCTCTCTCGGCGGCGGCCTTGATGTTGGCGAAATACATATCAGCTCCTGCGTACTTGACTGTTCCCGGCGTAGTCTGCATTATTACCGGCGATTTAGTGTTCTCGGCAGACCTGATGACGGCTATAACCATCTCCATATTTTCAACGTTGAAAGCTCCGACAGCGTACTTGCTTCGTTGAGCGTCAAGCAGTAATTCCTTAGTTGTTACCAGCAAAAAATTTCCTCCCTCACAGCGTAGTTATAATCTTCGCACACTGAAACGACACAATCCTTCACGAGTGCTGACGCTTTCATATCAAGTTTTCCGTCCCTGACACGCTTGTATTGACGCGGCATGTATTGTCTCAACATTCCAGCCGGGATTTGAACACTGTCGATGTTTGCGAATAATTTTGAGATTGACGATTTGATTTCGGGAAGGCTGAAATAATACCTGCATCGGTCGGAATAACTGTATTTTCTTGCGATGAATTTTTCCTGTTCTGAACCGTGATAATGTTTGAGCCAGTTCTTTGGGTTTGACATCATGACGTTTTCGAGTGTCTCAATGAAATCAGCGCGTTCATTTTCCGGGACTAATTCACGTTCAATCATGCTCAGTGCGAAAAGTCCTTCACGAAGAGCGAACGTCAGAGCCGGGCCGCCTTTAAGAATCGCTACACCGTCAGCAGCCATTTCACGCAATGCTTCTGGCGGCTGATAGTCGGTTGAATGTCCTTCAAAGACGAAGCCGGGATATTTCTTGAGAGTTGAAGTGAGTTGAGAAGCTGCGTTCCTGTCGTAAACGTGAATGTCCTTGTCGCCGAACTCAACACCGGGTTGAACGACAACGGCTATAACGTCCTGCCAGCGGTCAGAAATTCCATGTTCCTCAAATTTCTTCTTGTACGTCATCAGCGTAGTCTCAAAATCTTTCGGACTCGTTACCTGCAAGCCTTCTTCTTCGTCCTGTGAACCTCCGGGAATTGGTACCTCACTTCCGATTACGTAGACGGGACGGATTGAGTCTTTCAATTCCTGATAGGCTCTCTCACACTCTTCGAGGAGAATTGCGGCTCTTTCGGCTATGACTTCATCGCTGAGACGCTCATTGAGTGGATCATCAGCGAGTTTCATGCTTGTGTCGATGTGAATCTTTCTGAAACCGGCGAGAACGCAAAGCCTCACAAGTTCACGGGCTCTGCTCATTGCTTCATCTTCGGGAAGGTCAGACCAGACTAACGGCCCCATGTGATCACCGCCGAGAATGATTCTGTCCCTGTCGAAATTAACCTTGTCGGCAATCGTGTGAACGTAATCGGCGAAATCTTGAGGCTTCATTCCAGTGTAACCGCCGAACTGGTTAATCTGATTCGCTGTTCCCTCAATGAGAATGGGACTGTCGAAGCGTCTTCCCTGTTCGAGTACTGCTTCAATCACGAGTTCATTCGCTGTGCAGTAAGACGGAATGCCGGAATGTATTCCTGATTTCCTTCGTTCTGAAATTTCAAGCAGAGGATTTTTCATTGATTCATCACCTGCGCTAAAGTTTTTGGAGAGATATTGCCCTCCATCGGTCCGAAAGCAGCAGCATTCAAAGCACCGGCAGCAGCTCCCATCTTCGCGGCATCAGCAAGAGACTTCCCTTCAGCAAGACCGCAGATGAAAGCAGCGTCATAACTGTCTCCTGCTCCTGTAGCGTCAGCCTGAACGACTTTGTATATAGGCTGTTCAACTTCGAGACCGTTGCGAGTGTAAATTTTTGAGCCTTTCGAGCCGTTTTTGAGTACGAGAATTTCAAGACTTGGATTCTCGAACACTGATTTTATCGCCTCGTCAATGTCATCTTTTCCAGTAAACATTTTCAGTTCTGACACTCCCGGCATCAGTATTGATGAATTTCTGAACACTTCCTGAAGCATGTCGAGAACGGCTTTATCCTTCATCATTTCGAGTCTGACGTTTGGATCAAAACTGATTTTGACACCGTGAGATTTCAGCATGTTCATGAACTTGATGATTTCTTTTGCGAAAGTTACATCGGCCATGAGTGAACAGCCCATTATGTGCATGTATTTTGTGTCCTCAAAGCCTGACATATTTTCGGGGGCTTTGGCTTTTACGCAGGGCGAGTTGTCCATGTAGAACAGGAATTTTCTTTCACCGTCAGCGAAATACGTAACGAATGCGATTCCTGTATGGCCGTCTTCGGGGATTATTACTCTGCTCACGTCAACACCGTCATGTTTGAGACGGCTCAAGATGTTTTTGCCGAAGTCATCATTGCCTACACCGCTGATTATGGCTGTTGAATGACCTAGCCGGGCGGCAGTGCTGATGAAGATACCCGGCGCACCGCTGGGGAAAGGGCCTCTGAAGTAGTCTGATTCGTAAAGCGGTATGTCTTCTTTCGGCCTCATGATTTCGACAAGAAGCTCACCCATGATTACAATTTCTGCCATAATCGGCTGTCACTCCCTAAGTTGTTTTTATGTGGAATTTGTGAGATAAAAATTCATGCGGAGGAGGGGACTTGAACCCCTACGTCATAGACACTAGATCCTAAGTCTAGCGCGTCTGCCATTTCGCCACCCCCGCAGAGCTGATATATTGTATCACGACACAGGAACTTCCATCGGGTATTTTCCGTCAAAACAAGCCTTGCAGTAACAATCTTCATGGCAAACTTCACGCAGACTCTCCTCGCTGAGATAAGTCAGAGAATCGGCACCGAGATACTCGCAAATCTCATCAGGCGATTTCTGAACGGCTATGAGTTTTTCCCTGTGAGGAGTGTCAATCCCAAAGTAACACGAAAATTTCACTTCCGGCGACGCTGCGCAGACATGAATCTCTTTCGCTCCGGCATTCCTGAGATGACCGACAATCCCTCGCAATGTCGTACCCCTCACTATCGAGTCATCAATTATCACCAGCTTCTTGCCCTCAATGTTCCGGCGTATCGTTGCAAGTTTGATTCTCACTGCGTCATCTCTCATGGCCTGTGAAGGCAGTATGAACGTCCTGCCCATGTACTTGTTCTTGATCAGCCCTTCGCCGTAAGGTATCCCGGAAGCCTCAGCGTAACCGATAGCAGCAGGTATTCCAGAATCAGGAACGGCCATGACCACATCAGCCTCTATCCTGCGCTGCTGTGCCAGTTTCATTCCACATTTCCGCCGGAACTCGTAGACGCTCACGCCGTCAACAATCGAGTCAGGTCTTGCGAAGTAGACCATCTCGAAGACGCAAAGATTCTTTCTGCACCAGTGAGAAGGCTCAACGCTCCGTAATCCTTCCTTGTCGATGATGACAATCTCGCCCGGGTTGACATCTCTGACAAACTCAGCGTCAAGAGCTTCAAGAGCGCAAGTCTCGGACGCTAGGACATAACCCGAGTCGCCCTTCATCTTTCCGATACACAGCGGGTGAAGTCCGAAAGTATCACGGACACCGATTAACTTTCCTCCGATTGTGATTATCAGGACATACGCGCCTTTGATGAGACTCATTGCGTTTTTGATACCGCCCTCGATGCCTCTTGAACCGTGCTGGCATATCAGGTTGAGGATAGATTCCGAGTCGCTTGTTGTGTGGAAGATTACGCCTTCGTCCGTCAGCATTTCACGGAGGCTGTCGGCGTTGACGAGATTACCGTTGTGGGCTAAGGCGATTTCACCGAGCCTGCATGAAGCTGCCAGAGGCTGTGCGCTTCTCTGCGAACCGTCTCCGGCTGTCGAATATCTCACATGGCCGACCGCTATATTTCCGGGCAGCTTGTCGAAGTCATAACCTCTGAAGACTTCGCCTGCCAGTCCCAAATCTTTTCGGATTTCGATTTTACCGCCGTTGTTTGCAGCAATTCCTGCGCTTTCCTGCCCTCTGTGCTGAAGAGCGTACAATCCATAGTAGACAAGATGAGAAGCGTTAAGCCCCTCATCGTTCAGATAAACGCCAATCACACCGCATTCCTCGTGAATCTCATCAGACATTTGTTATCCGCCTGAACATTTCCTGATAGGCTTGCTCGACACCGCCCATGTCCCTTCGGAATCTGTCTTTGTCGAGTTTCTCATTCGTCTTAGCGTCCCAGAATCGGCAAGTGTCAGGCGAAATTTCATCGGCAAGAACAATACTCCCGTCAGGTAAACGGCCAGCCTCAATCTTGAAGTCAATGAGCTTTACACCGATACCGGCGAAAAATTCTTTGAGTACTTCATTGACCTTGTAGGCAAGCGCACTAATTTCGGCGAGTTCTTTTTCTGTTGCGACACCGAGAGCGATTATGTGGCTGTCATTGATCAATGGGTCATTGAGTTCGTCATTCTTCAGAGAGAACTCAAGAGTCGGACACTTCAAGGCTGTACCTTCTGGAACTCCGTAACGTTTTGAGAATGAACCTGCTGCAACGTTCCTGATGATGATTTCGAGAGGGACTATTGAGACAGCTTTGACCAGTGTTTCACGATCGTTGAGCTGTTCGACAAAATGAGTCTTGACACCGTTCTTTTCGAGTAACTGGAACATGAGGTTGCTCATCTTGTTGTTGATGATGCCTTTTCCTGATATTGTGCCTTTCTTGAGACCGTTGAAGGCTGTAGCATCGTCTTTGTATTCGACAATGTAGAACGAAGGATCAGAGGTCGCAAAAACTTTCTTTGCTTTGCCCTCGTATTTTTGTTCAAGTTTTGTGATGTTCATGATGATTTTTCCTTCCCTTTGAGAATGTGAATATTATACATTGTCGTCAAAGAAGTCTTTTCTTTTCCAGTACCAAAGAATCATCGCAAGCCCTCCGAAAACGAAACCGGCAATCAATCCGCCGATGACATAATCGAGCCTTACAGGATTTCCGAAGAGAGAAGTTCCGTAACCTGCTAAGGCGTAACCGAAAGAGATGACGCACAAAAGAGACAAGGTAGTTATGAACAAACGCATAAAATTTTCACCGCCTGTTATAAAATATCATTAAGTTCATGCCGAGAATTATAATATTACCGAAGTTAGTAACCCCACGTCAAAAGACGGAGGCTTGAAACGAGCCCTTGCTGACTAGCCTAAGCGTAAGCTACGTTACTTGCGAATATATAGATATCGAAAGAAGGGGTATTCATGAGTGTTTATTCGATGAAGAAAATTGCTAGGACATTTCTTGTTACCGTTGTTTTGATTCTTCTTGCTACAGTTTCAGCGATGGCAGCCAAGACACCTGAGACACATTTTGAGCCGTTGTCGAAAGCGTATCTTGACTGGCTTGAGGCTCAGAAGAAGAACGAGAACGGCACTGGAGTTTTCACGACAGACAAGACACATTCGACCGGCTACATACCGTTTCACATTGACCTTTCGCACTTGGCCGATAATCCGCCGATTGAAGATACCGGGCCGGGAATAAAGGAGACAATCCCAACGAAGTACGATTTGAGGAATGTTGGCGGGAAGAACTATGTTACGAGCGTGAAGAATCAGAATCCTTACGGTACGTGCTGGGCTCATGCGTCAATCGGAGCGATTGAGTCTAACCTGCTGAAGAAGGGATTGGGAATTTATGATTTGTCGGAGGCGCATTTAGCGTGGTTTACGTTCAGGAACACCAGCAGCAACAAGCACAAGACATACGAAAACCTATCGGACAATCTCGCAACAGTTTTCAATCGCGGAGGAAGCGCATTCAACGCCACAACTATTTTCGCAAGGCTTGAAGGACCTACAACAGAGACCGAAGCACCATACCCCAACAAGCCGACAAAGAGTACTCCTGAGAGTTACACAAGGCCGGTGAGGCTCAGAGATGCCTACTATCTTGCGCTGTCGAACGGAACAATCAACATCAACAACTCAACGGAGGCAAGAAACATCGTCAAGAAAAGAATCATGGATAACGGCGCAGTAGTGGCGAGTTTCTACGCAGGAGCGGGCGCAACTTCCGGGAGCGGTACAAGCACTGTATCTTACTACGATAACTCATCAAACAGTACTAGTCCGAATCACGCCATAATCTTAGTGGGCTGGGACGACAGCTATTCAAGCAGCAAATTCAGTCCCAATCCCGGAATGAACGGTGCATGGCTAGTGAAAAACTCTTGGGGTACATCGTGGGGCGATGGCGGCTACTTCTGGATGTCATACGCTCAATACCTCACAGACGGTACAGCATTCATCGCAGAGAAAGCCGACCCAAACATGAAGGTCTACGATAACTCTCCGTTAGGCTGGGGCGGAACGTGGGGTTACGACAGTGCACCGATTTACACTGCTAATGTGTTCAAGTCTGAACGGGACAACGAGAAATTGACGGAAGTAGGATTTTTCACGGCAGATAATAACGTAACGTATGACATAGACGTTTACACGAGTACATCAACTTCGATGCCGTCAAATCCGATAACAGGAAGTTCAGTGTCAAAAATGTCGGGGACAATGCCTTATGCAGGCTGGCATGTCGTAACGCTTAACACTCCTGTTGCATTGACGAAGGGAAATTATTTCTCGGTTGTCGTAACCTTCAAGAACAGGGGTAAAGCACCCGTTGAGATGAAGGGCGGAGCTACCAGCAACGCAGTAATTGAAGCAGGCAGCTTCTTCTCTTACAACGGCACAAACTGGACAGCCGGAACAGTCGAAAACATCAACGCCACAGTCAAAGCCTTCACCGTAACAGGCTCATCAACGCCAACGCCAACACCGACTCCAACGCCGACAAAGCCGACAATCACAACAATCTCGCCAGCAACAGGCTACGTCGGACAGCCGTACAGCCTACAGCTCACAGCGTCAGGCACAACGCCGATCAGTTGGTCTGTGAGTTCGGGAACTCTTCCGGCTGGCTTGAAGTTGAACGCATCGGGTTTGCTCTCAGGTACTCCGACTGTCGCAGGGAAAAGCAATTTCAACGTAACAGCGACAAATTCCGCAGGTACTGACACAAGAAGCTACATGCTCACCGTAACAGGCTCATCATCAGGCGGAGGCAGCGAGACCGTCAACATAACCGGCACTGTAGGCACTTCACTCACTCAGAAGCTCACGCCTTCGACTGCTACATGGTCTGTCTCTTCAGGCTCTCTGCCGTCAGGAATATCACTCAACAAGACAGGCACTCTCTCAGGTAAACCGACAAAGGCCGGGACTTTCTCGGCAACTCTCAAGCACTCAAGCTCTAAGACAGTTACCGCGAATTTCACGATTAACCCCAAGCCCGTCAAGCCCGCGATAAAGACATCAAGTCTCGCAGCCGGTACAGTCGGCATATCTTATTCACAGGTCATCAGCGTAACAGGAACTGAGACTATAACTCTGACTGTTACGGGGCTTCCGTCAGGCTTGAGCTTCAACTCCTCAACAAGATACATCACAGGAACCCCGACAAAGGCAGCCGTTTCAACCGTAACAATAAAAGCCTCAAACGCTGGCGGTACTGTAACAAAATCCCTCAAGCTGACCATCAAGGCACAGCCTCCAGTCATCAAGAATCCCGGAACGCTTCCCAACGGCATTGTCGGTGTTGCTTACTCTTCTGTTCAGTTCAGTACTTCATCGGGAACAGCTCCGATAACGTGGTCAGTCTCGGGCCAGCCTTCTGGAATGAAGATGAGCAGTTCGGGCTTGTTGAACGGTACACCGACTAAGGCAGGAACTTTCAACATGACCGTCAAAGCGTCGAACTCAGGCGGTAACGCAACGCTTCGAGTGCCGATAACGATAATTCAGAAACCGGCGATAAAGTCGGCGAAAATGTCCAACGGAACAACGGACGCTAATTACACGGCGAAATTCACGGCGACAGGAGCAACGCCAATAACGTGGGCAGCTTCGGGGCTTCCTTCGGGAATGACTTTGACGCAGACTTCAACGGGAACGTCAGCGACAATAACGGGAATACCGACAACTCCGGGAACTTTCACGATAAAACTCACTCTGACCAACACGGCAGGGACTGTAACATATTCAGTGAAGTTCACGATAAAGGGAGTCGCTCCGAAACTTTCGGTCAGTCTGGCAAGCGGTAAGGTCGGACAGTCTTACACAGGCAGCAGGATTTCAGCAACAGGAACGAAGCCGATAACGATTTCCTACACTATATCAGCGTCTGACCTCAAGAAGTTCGGAATAAGCAGTCTGGGCGATTTAGGGCTGACGTTCGCCAATGATCCTGCTAACGGCACGGCATCAATCACGGGAACGCCTACAATGTCAGTGAAGAGTCTGCCGATAACGTTCACTGCGAAAAATTCTGTTTCTTCCGCAACAAAGAAGGTCAACCTCACCATAACAGGCCAAAAACCTTCGTTCACTTCACCGTCATCAAGCACTCTCAACATGACAGAGAAGGTCAACACAAACGTAACCGTGAACTTCAAGGTAACAGGCACGAAGAAAATCACATTCAGCATGAACAAAGTGAGCGGATTCACGCTGAAACAGACGGGAGATTTCGAGGCGGTTTTGACGGGGAAGACTCCAGCAAGGGACGCTACAACGACATTGACGGTAACAGCGACGAATGCTGACGGCAAAGCGACATCAAGAGTCGTGATAAAGTCCCAAACACCTCCGTCAATCACAACATCGGGGCTTGCTTCGGGAACTGTGAACAAGAGTTACAGCGCGAAAGTTACAGCGACAGGAACGAAGACTATCAAGTGGACAGTGAGCGGATCGCTTCCGCCCGGAGTCAAGTTCAGCAACGGGACATTCAGCGGAAAGCCGACATCAGCAGGAAGTTACAGCGTTACCGTCAAAGCCGAGAACAACATCGGAACAGCGAGCAGAAATTACACGGTGAACGTAACGGCAGCCAACACGAAAGCAAAATCGAAATCGCTTTCGGCGAAATCATCACCTCAGACTTCAACGCTTGAGGCTCATTCAGACACGTTCACGGGAACGCCTGCTGTAACGTTTGGTGCTTACGGAATTTCACACAGGAATGAACTGACAGTGAACGAGTCTGGAATGCACGAGATTGACATCAGCATTGACGAAGATACCCCCGAAGGTGCGGAACATGTCTGGCTTGCGTTTGCCGAAAAGGGGAAAGAGTCGGACGATGACGAGATAGCCGAGTTCTACAACGAAGAAGGCGAAGAGATAACGAAAGTTCCGGCCAGCCGAAAAATAACGGTGTCTGCATGGCTGAACAAAGGCGTGAAATATTCGCCGATAATAGCAGTCAGGTAGCAGCAAAAAAATTCATGCCCTTCTGTGAAAGCAGAGGGGCTTTTTTGAGGGAACAAGAGATGAAAGAGATAGACACAAAGAGACTGAAAGAGATACAGATCGAGATAGTTGACGCTGTGATGAAGTTCTGCGATGAGAACGGGATAAAGTGCTGGCTCAACGGAGGGACTTTGCTTGGTGCTGTGCGTCATAAGGGCTATATTCCTTGGGACGATGATATTGATTTGGGAATGCTTCGGCCTGACTACGACAAGTTCATGGAGATATTCAACACTAAGAATGACCGCTACAAGTTTGTTAGTGCTGAGAATGATGCCGAGAGTTTTGAATGGTTCGGGAAAGTTTTTGACACTTCAACTATTTTGTATGAGCCTGACGAGAAGGGCGAGAGACTTTCCGTGTACGTTGACATTTTTGTGATGGACAACGCGCCGATTGATGAACGTGAACAGGCTCGAATGTTCCGAAAGCGAGATATTTACTTTGTCTGCAATCTTGGCAGAAAACTTCCTGTTTTTTTGAGACCGACAAGAGGGGGACTGCTGAGACGGCTTGCGGTGTATGGATTTCGGGCAGTGCTGAGGATTTTTCCGAGACATTATTTCGTGAGGGAACTTGTGAGGAACGCGAAGAAATTTTCTGGAACTGACACGGGGCTTGTTGGTGATTTCACGGGATTGAGGGACGCTGTTTGCAGGCGTGAGATACTTGAGGAGATGACCGAGCTTGAATTTGAGGGGAAGAAGTACAAAGCTCCGAAGGGTTATGATGAGTGGCTGAGGAGGCTTTACGGTGATTACATGAAACTACCGCCGGAAAGTGAGAGAGTGTCAACACATGTCTTCAAGGCATACGAAAGAGACTGAACGAAAAATCCATTGGTATAATGACAAAGGTTAATGCTGAGTACGATAGCGACAAGAGACAAGATACAGGAGAATATAAGCGAGTATCTTGACATGATGGAGAAAGGCGAAGAGATTATCATTACGGACGGCAGGAAAGAGATTGGCCGATTTTTGCCGAGAGGAAAAGTTGTGTCATTAGCTGCTGAGAGGGTAGCAGGGATTTTGAGCAGTCATCTTGACGCAGATAAAATCAAGGAAGAAGCGTTGAGGCGAAAATATGGTCTTGCTGATTGACACGAATATTTTGCTTGATGTGTTGCAAGAGAGAAAACCGCATTTCGAGTCTTCGTTCGGGATATGGGGATTATGTGAGTATGACCCGTCTGTTACGGGCTATATATCCGCAATAAGTCCGTCAAATATAGCTTACATCATGAGGAAAGAGCTTACTCCTGAGCGAATGCAGAATTTTCATGACGCTCGAAATGGCGTTCAAGTTCGTGGACTTAGGACTGGCCGACTTGGAGAAGGCTGTTGATATGAAGTGGCACGACTTCGAGGACGCTGTACAGAGTGCGACCGCCTCAAGGATTCACGCTGACTACATCATCACACGGAACACAAAAGATTTTGACGGAAGCACCGTTAAAGCCATAACACCTGAAGAATATTTCTCGGAAGTTTTCACTGTCGACAAATAAAAATCCCCTCTCCTTACGTAAGAGAAGGGATTTATTTTACTGTCTGTGTGACTCTAGCCAGTCCTCAAGAATTATTACTGCCGCAACTTTGTCAACATTCTTCTTTCGGCCACGCCTCGATGTGTCAGCCTCAATCATCGCTCGCTGTGCTATCACCGTTGTGAATCTCTCGTCCTGCATCACAAATTCTCTCTCAGGGTAATTCGCTCTCAGTCCGTCAACAATAACTTTGACTCTCTCGGCTGCCTCGCTGATTTTCCCGTCAGTCCTCAGCGGTAAGCCCACAACGATAACCTTCGGGTCATACTTCCTGATTGCCTCATCAAAATCCGAGAGCCATTCATCATTCTCAGCTCTCCAGACTCCAAGACCCTGCGCTATTATCCCAAGCGAGTCGGAAACCGCAGCACCAATCCTCACACTGCCAATGTCAAGAGCAAGTACCCTCATTCCATTATCATGCGTGAGATTCCGCCGTCTTCGCCAAGCTCAATTACTTCAACATGAGGCAGATCAATTCCGCCCCATTCCTGCGATGTTCCGTCAGGAAATTCGGCCATGATCGAATAATCTTCAATGTGCGCTGCCTTGCCTCCGTAAGGTATTCTGACTCTCTCGCCGTTGGGAACTGTTACTCTCATGTCCTCCCAATCGTCATAGCCTGACGGGCTTACGTAGACAGTGGAAATGTCTTGACCTGTACGGTTGACGAGAACGAAAGCATACGAGCTGTCAGCAAAAAGAAGCAGCAAAACCCAAACCGCAAGTCTCTTCATGCCTTCACCTGTTCCGAGACAAGAGCGCGAATCAATTTCAACGCTTCTTCACGCTTGGAACCCTCACGGCCTCCTCCTTGCGCAAGATTCTTACGGCCGCCGCCCTTACCGCCGAGCACAGCGCAAGCCTCTTTCACCAACGCTCCGGCATTAACTCCCTTGTTCACAGCTCCGTCATCTGCCATCACTATGATCTGACAGGAATTATCTTCAGGGTTCAACGATGTCAGAACAACAACATTCGGCTCAGGTCTTGCGCGTATCTTGTCGCCTATGTCCCGGAGCGTGTTCGCTGGAATGTCCGGGAATCTTCCTACCTGTAACAGCACGCCTTTCACTGTCTCACGTTCAAAAAATTTCTCGGCGTTCTCCAAAAGTCCGCGCAGTTTTTCCGCCTTCACTTGAGACTTCATCGCCTTCAATTCGTCAACAAGAGCCTTCGCTTTTTCGTTCAATCCGTCCTCGTCTGTCGAAAGCAAAGCCGTCATTGAGTTTCTCAGTGCAAAAAGTTTCTGAAGCATCAACACTACATTCATTCCTGTTGTCGCAAAAATACGCCTCGTTCCTGAACCGATGCTCTCTTCTCGCAAAATCTTGAAGCTCCCGATGTCCCCTGTCCGTTTAACGTGAAGTCCTCCGCAAAGTTCCATCGAGAAGCCCGGTACGTCAACAACTCTCACAACATCGCCGTACTTTTCATCAAAGAGTGCTTTCGCTCCGAGTGCTTGAGCTTCCTGCTTCGAGTGTTCAGAAATATTCACTTCAACGTTGGCGAGAATCTCAGCGTTCACGATTCTTTCAGCCTCTTCAATTTCAGCGTCAGTAACAGCGGAATGATGTGTGAAGTCAAATCTCAGCATCTCATCTGTTACCAGTGAGCCTGCCTGCCTGACATGCCGTCCCAGTACACGCCCTAACGCTTCATGAAGAAGGTGTGTCGCCGTGTGATTGCGCCTTATTGCCGAACGTCTCTCATCGTCAGCAAAACACATCACCTCATCGCCGACACTGATTGTAACGTTCGACTTCGGCCTGACTGTGTGGACTGTAATTTTTCCGTGTGGCACAGTGTTTATCACATCAAGAGTGAGGCCGTTTGCTTTCATCGTTCCTGTGTCGCCGACTTCACCGCCCCTTTCAGCGTAAAACGGCGTAGTGTCGAGTACAACTTCAAATTCTGAAGTGCCTGTTACTGAATCGACTCGCCCTTCACTCGTGATTAACGCAAGAATTTTTCCGCTGTCTGTTGACCTCGTGTAACCTGTGAAGTTTGTTGCTCCCGTTTCGTTCTCAATCTCCGTGTAAACGTCCCCTGATAACGCGCTCTTCTTCTGTTTGCTTGAGGCTCTAGCACGTTCTCTCTGTTCATTCATGGCCGACTTGAAGCCCTCTTCGTCAACAGTGAAGCCGAGTTCGTCAGCCATTTCTCGTGTAAGCTCAGGGGGGAATCCGTAAGTGTCATAGAGAGTGAATGCGACTCCGCCGGGTATTTCCGTTAATCCCTGCGCTTTGAGGTGCGATGTCTCAGCGTCAAAAAGTTCCGTTCCCTGTCTCAGTGTCTTGTTGAACTTCTCTTCCTCAAGCGTGATTATCTGTTCGATTACCGGCCTTTGAGTGATTAACTCCCTGTAAGGATTGCCCATAATGTCAATCAGAATCGGCATGTACTCATTCAGGAAAAGTCCCTCAAAGCCCAAGAGCTTTCCGAACCTCACAGCCCTTCTCAGCAAACGTCTCAGAACATAACCCGGCCCATCGTTTGACGGTAACACGCCGTCAGCAAGCATGAAGGCAACGCTTCTCACGTGGTCGGCAATGACTCGAACGGCCATGTCATCACGTGCGTTACTGCCGTAAGTTATTCCGGCTCTCCTGCAGGTATGCTCAATCATCGGCGTGAACAAATCTGTCTCGTAGTCAGTATCGACTCCCTGAATGACAGAGGCTAAACGTTCGAGTCCCATTCCTGTATCAATATTCTTGTGAGGAAGCGAAGGTAATGAGCCGTCTTTCTGTCTGTCGAACTGTGTGAAAACGAGATTCCATATCTCCATGTACCTGTCGCAGTCGCAGCCGACTCCGCATGTCGCTTTACCGCAGGAATACTTTTCGCCCCTGTCGTAATAAATCTCGCTGCATGGTCCGCAAGGCCCGGTGTCGCCCATGAACCAGTAATTATCTTCCTGTCCGAAACGGTAAATCTTTTTTTCGGGCAAAAATTTCCGCCATGCGTTGAACGCTTCTTCATCGTCAAGATAAATCGTTGCGTAAAGTCTTTCAGGGTCAAGGCCGACTTTCTCGGTCAAAAATTCCCACGCCCATGAAATCGCTTCGTTCTTGAAGTAACTTCCCCATGTGAAATTCCCGAGCATCTCAAAGAATGTGTGATGTCTCGCTGTCCTTCCGACGTTCTCAATATCGTTAGTCCTGACACACTTCTGACAGGTAACAACACGAGGGTACTCAGGTTCTTTTATGCCGAGATAATACGGTTTTAACGGAACCATTCCGGCAATCGTGAAAAGAAGCGATGGATCTTCGGGAACAAGCGAGAAACTTTCGAGATGTTTTGAGCCTTTCGACTCCCAGAATTTTATGAACATGTCCCGAAGTTCGGCGGTTTTTCTGTACTGCATTGTTACGCCTCTTTCTTTGTGAGCTTGTCAACAAACGGCTGAATCAAGTCAACAGGAATCGGGAAGAATGTTGTTGTGTTTCTTTCGCCTGAAATTTCTCGTATCGTCTGCAAGTATCTCAACTGTAACGTTATCGGCGAACTTTCCATCTTGTGAGCAGCTTCGGAGAGTTTCTCAGCGGCTTGCAATTCACCTTCAGCGGCGATGATTTTCGCTCTGCGTTCACGTTCCGCTTCAGCCTGACGAGCCATAGCACGCTTCATTCCTTCGGGAAGTTCAAGCTCTTTCACCTCAACAGCACTCACTTTGATTCCCCATGGGTCAGTACGTTCGTCAATAATTTTCTGCAACTCCTGATTGATTTTCTCCCTTGACGACAAGACCTCATCAAGTTCAACAGAGCCGACAACAGATCGTAACGTAGTCTGTGCTAACTGGCTTGTCGCTACGATGTAATTCTCAACTTCAACAACGCTCTTTGCCGGTTCAAGAACTCTGAAGTAAACGACAGCATTAACTTTTATCGCAACGTTGTCCTTCGTGATTACTTCCTGAACGGGAACATCAAGCGTCAATATCCTCAAGTCAACCGTTACTGCCTTGTCGATGAACGGAACTATGAAGACGATTCCCGGTCCTCTGCTGCCAACGAGACGGCCAAGCCTGAAGAGAACTATGCGCCGATATTCGGGAATGATTTTGATCGCCGATGATATTACCAGTAACAAAATGAAGCCTGCTACTATGATGCTTCCGAGATTTGAAAGCAATGAACCTGCACTGCTTATGTCAATTACCATAAATTATTCTCCTTCCTTTTCGATTACTACCATTGCTACGGCGTAATCCTTTTCGTGTGAGATTGAGACGAAAATTTTTGATGACGGAATTTCGAGACCGCCTGAAAGTTTTACGCTCGGTTTCCCTTCATCGTGAACGACAGTAAAATTCTTCCCGAACATCACGGACGCTAAAGACTCTCCCGATGCCTTGCAGAACGCTTCACGTAACGCAAAACCTCCGGCGTAACTCTCATAACGCCTCTCGCCTTTCGCCTCACAGTATGAAATTTCCTCAGGGCTGAAAATTTTATCCCTGAAGTGTTGAGAATGTAACGCCTTCTTCATTCTCTCAATACTGCAAATGTCAACGCCTATTCCTGAAACCATTTCTTGAACTTGCCGAATATCCCGGAGTCTTCTCCGTCCGTAACGGGAGCTTTCATTTCGTCAGCAAGTGATTTAATCAGTTCACGCTGTTTGTCCGTCAGCTTCTTGGGTATCTCAACGTAAACATGAACGTATAAATCTCCTGTCGACTTCAACGCTGAATTGACTCTCGGCATTCCCCTGCCCTTTATCTTCAACACTTGGCCATGCTGAGTCCCTGCCGGAACTGTCAGAGTCTCTTCTGTACCGTCAAGAGTCTTAATCTTCGCGTCAGTCCCTAAAACTGCTTGAGGATAAGTCAAGATCAGGCTCGTGTGAAGGTCTGCTCCGTCCCTCTCGAAATTCGGGTTGACCTCAACGTTGATTATCAGGTACAAATCGCCTGCCGGGCCTCCGTTCACTCCAGCATCGCCAGCAGAGGGAACTCGAAGCCTCATGTTAGTGGCGACACCTGCAGGGATTTTGACTTCAATCTTGTGTTTCTTGCGGACATGGCCGGAACCTTTGCACTCATCGCACTTCTCGTGAATGACTTTGCCTGTTCCGTGACAATCGGGACATGTGGCAATGCTGACGAATTGACCGAACAAACTCTGCTGTGCCTGACGGACTTGGCCTTGACCGTGACAGCGCGGACAGGTTTCGGGCTTAGTGCCGGGTTTCGCGCCTGAGCCGTTGCAGTGCTGGCATGTCTCGTACTTCATCACGTCAATGTCTCGTGTTACCCCCGTTGATGCCTCAAGGAGCGTGATGTTGATGACCTGCTCAAT
>CAJODC010000022.1 GCA_905233215.1 uncultured Synergistales bacterium | reverse complement strand
CTCCACGTCAACAGCACTAGTGCTAATGTTGCTAGTATCTTACGCATTATCAGTCATTCCTTTCTCTACTTTTCATGCTTTCAGAGTTTTCAGAAGTTCGGCATTGTTCTCGGCAATCAGACGCTTCACATCTTCCAGCGTTATTGATGGCGATGAGTTGCTCATGCTACGGAAGATTTCTCGCACTTTCGGCCATGTTGCCACAAGTCCTATTGCCACAAGCCACAAATATATTCCATTCCTCAAATCGCTTATACGTGTGTCAAGATTTTGAATTTTATCGTCTACACCTCTAAACCCCTCGTTCATTCTCGTCTCAAGGCTCTGAAATTTATCGTCTACACTTCGAAATCTCTCGTTCATTCTCGTTTCAAGGCTCTGAAATTTCTCATCGACTCCTCGAAATTTCTCGTCCATTCGTGCTTCAAGGCTCTGAAATTTATCGTCCGTTCGCTGTGATTGAGCGTCTATCTTTGCGTTCAGCATCTGAAATCCATTACGCATCTCACTCATGAACGCTTCCATTTTAGCGTCAAATACGTCCTCTCCACGTCAACAGCACTAGTGCTAATGTTGCTAGTATCTTACGCATTATCAGTCATTCCTTTCTCTACTTTTCATGCTTTCAGAGTTTTCAGAAGTTCAGCGTTGTTCTCGGCAATCAAACGCTTCACATCTTCCAGCGTTATTGACGGTGATGAGCTGCCCATGTTACGGAAGATCTCTCGCACTTTCGGCCACGAGACCACAAGCCCTATTGCCACAAGCCACAAATATATTCCATTCCGAAGGTCATCTATTCGTGATGACAATATGTCCATTCTCTTGTCTATTCCGTCTACACGCCCGGCCAACTCTGATACCCTATTCGATAAATCTGCCACAGAAGTTTCGAGTCTATCCAGCTTTTGCAATATCCTCTCTTGTGTGTCGCTGATATTACGCATGTACACTTCAAATACATCTTTGCGCACGTACACATCATCTGACACTGCTCCGTAACTAGTCCCAATCATCACAAATATAAACGTTAATGTTAATATCTTCCTCATGCTTCATATTCCTTTCTTCACACAGTTAATATTATGTTGACATTCTTACCGTCCACCGTCAAGTTCTCTTTCTTCGGAATTGCTGTCTGTTGATATAATATCTGAAACTTTCACAAAGGAGCGTCAACATGTCAGTAAATCTCAGAGGCAGAAGTTTTTTGACACTAATGGATTTCACACCAAACGAAATAGATTACCTTCTCACACTCGCAGCTGACCTCAAAGCCAAAAAACGCTCAGGCATTCGAGGCAATACACTCGCAGGGAAAAATATCGCTCTCCTTTTCGAGAAGTCTTCAACTAGAACTCGTTGCGCTTTCACTGTCGCTTGCAACGATGAAGGAGCTTTCCCGGAATACCTCAACAAGAATGATATTCAGCTCGGCGCAAAAGAAGACGTTAAAGACACAGCAAGAGTCTTGGGCAGAATGTTCGACGGCATAGAGTTCAGAGGCTTCAAACAGTCAGTCGTTGAGGACCTCGCAAAATATTCAGGTGTCCCGGTCTGGAATGGTCTAACAGACTCCGATCACCCGACTCAAGTTCTCGCCGATTTCTTGACGCTCCGTGAAAATTTCGGAACGTTGAAGGGACTCAAACTCGCCTATCTCGGTGACGGCCGTAACAACATGAGCAACGCCCTCATGATAGGCTGTGCGAAAATGGGAGTCGATTACGTCGTAAGCACTCCGCAGGAATTAGAGCCCGATCCCAATCTTCTCGCAAAATGCCGGGAGATTGCAGCTCATTCAACAATAACTGTCATAAATGATCCCTTCAAAGCCGTCAAAGGTGCTGACGCAATTTATACTGACGTTTGGGTTTCAATGGGCGAAGAAGCACTCAAGGAAGAACGTTTCAGGCTTCTCAGAGCGTGGCAGGTCAACGCAGAAATCATGAAGTCAACTGGCAAACAGTCAACAATTTTCCTTCACTGTTTACCGGCCGTCAAAGGTGCTGAAGTTACTGAGGAAGTTTTCGAGTCGGAACAGTCAAAAGTTTTTGACGAGGCAGAAAACAGAATGCACACAATCAAGGCCGTTATGGTCGCAACTCTCGGAGCATGAGCTACAAATCATCGCCGAGAATCGAACTTCGCGGTAAACTCGACAGCCTCAACGCAGAAATCATACTGTTACAGTCAGAGTCAGACTCTCAAAAATTTATTGATGACCTCGAAGAATTGAGAGCAGTCGTGAATCGTCTTCAACGCTGTGAAGCATGTGAGAAAGTTTTTGACGAGGCCTTAACGCTCTGGGGGGTTGACGGCGAAGAGTTACACAAGCGTTCTCACAATCCTTCAGGCGGACACATCATGCCTCATCACGAAATGGGACGCAGTGCAGCAGCTCTCAACGTTTTGAGGACTCTCGTGCGTGAGGCTGAACTGTGCGCTGTCAGGGCATTCGGTAATGACGACAGCTTGAACATTTGCCACGTACTGAACAGACTCAGCAGTGCGATATACGTTCTCATTTATGACTATTTGCCTGAAGGCTACAATAAAGTATTATCATTCGGAAAGGAAAGGAAATGATGAAATGAAGTTCGAGACATTACAGTTACACGCAGGTCAGGAAACCGCAGACCCTACTACTGACGCTAGAGCGGTGCCGATTTACGCTACTACATCATACGTCTTCAAAGACTCGTCAACGGCAGCAGGAAGATTCGCTCTGACTGAACCGGGAAATATTTACACACGCTTGATGAATCCGACAAATGACGTGTTCGAGAAGAGAATCGCCGCACTCGAATCAGGCGTAGGAGCGTTGGCAACATCGTCAGGCTCATCGGCCATCGCTTACGCAGTCCAGAACATCGCCACAGCCGGAAGCCATATAGTATCGTCAACAAACCTTTACGGCGGAACGTTCAACCTATTCGCAAACACTCTCGTTGAACAGGGATTGACCACGACTTTTGTTGACCCCTCAAAGCCTGAGAACTTCGCAAAAGCCATCAAGCCTAACACGAAATTGCTCTACGCTGAGACACTCGGCAACCCCAATTCTGATGTCATCGACATTGAAGCGGTAGCAAAAATCGCTCATGAACACGGATTGCCGCTGGTCATCGACAATACTTTTGCCACGCCGTTTTTGTGCAGGCCGATCGAGTACGGTGCTGACATTGTTGTTCACTCGGCAACGAAATTCATCGGCGGTCATGGCACGGTCATGGGAGGAGTGATTGTTGACGGCGGAAAATTCGACTGGTCAGCTTCGGGGAAATTTCCGGGACTGAGCGAGCCTAACCCGTCATATCACGGCGTGAAGTTCACCGAGATTGCCGGGAACGCTGCGTACATCGTCAAACTTCGCTGCACTCTTATGCGTGATTTAGGCGCGTGCCTTTCGCCGTTTAACTCGTTCTTGCTTTTGCAGGGGCTTGAAACTCTGTCGCTAAGGGTTGAGCGTCATGTTCAGAACGCTTTGAAGGTTGTTGAATTTTTGAAGGGTCATTCAAAAGTTGAGAGAGTCAATCACCCTTCACTTGAGACCGGAAAACAGGCAGAGCTTTACGCGAAGTATTACCCGAACGGAGCAGGCTCAATCTTCACGTTTGACATCAAGGGAACGTCTGAGACCGCTAAAAAGTTCACTGAGAGTCTCGAACTGTTCTCGCTTCTTGCGAATGTTGCCGATGTCAAGTCGCTGGTAATTCACCCTGCGTCAACGACTCATTCACAGTTGAGCGAGGAAGAGTTATTGTCATGCGGTATAAGGCCGACAACTATTCGACTCTCAATCGGCACTGAACACATTGACGATATTATTGCTGACCTGTCGAAGGGTTTTGACTCTGTGAAGTAGGAAGAAGCAGGCTCCCCTGTGATAATGCGGGGGAGTTTTTTTGTGCTATACTCAACGCCATAATTTTTGAATTAGCAGGGAGCGAATTATGGAATATACGTGTCATTATGATTCACCACTCGGCGGAATAACTTTGGCAAGCGATGGAAAAAGTTTAACGGGATTATGGTTTGACGGTCAAAAATATTTTGCGGATAATCTTGCAAACGCCTTTGGAGAGGACGTAAGACGGAGGCAGAAATGCCGCAACGCTGACCTCGTTGAATTAGGAAGCCCCAGCTTCTATAAGCGGGGGTAGTTCACGAAGACAACGAATTTTAGAAAGTCCGTGTGGGAAATTCTGCTCACAATTCCATACGGACACACTATGACCTACGGACAAATCTTTTCTAAAGTTTCGGCACGAGCTGTCGGCGGTGCTGTTGCTCATAACGCAATCTCAATAATAATTCCCTGTCATCGTGTAATAGCCTCAAACGGAAAATTGACAAGCTACGCAGGTGGAATTGATAGAAAAATAAAGTTACTGGAAATTGAACAAAGCCATAATAAGCATTGAAAGAGATGACAGATTGCGAATGTTGTTGACGTTAAGTTACTGGTCATTCATTCTGCGTCAACGCCTCACTCACAGTTGAGCGAGGAAGAATTATTTTCATGTAGTATAAGACGCTGTGAGGCAGGAAGAGGCAGGCTCCCCTGTGAGAAATTGCTGGGGAGTTTTTTTGTTATAATACATGTAAAGAAAGGAGCGTTTGAAAATGGCAGGCAATGAAGAAGCAGTAACAAGGGCAGAAATTGAGGGGCTGAAAGTATATATAAATGATCAGGTCGTTGAGCTTGGCAAAAAAATCGATGGTGTCAAAGAAGAACTCAAAGGAGAAATGAATGCGCTTAAAACTGAAATTAGAGTCAATGCCGTTAGGATAGAGGAGATAAAAACGTCTATGAACTGGCATTTTTCGACTTTAACAACAGTGGTGGCTATTGTAGGTTTTCTGATAGCAATCGTGCCGATACTCCGAGATAAATCAAAAGACAAGAAGCAAAACGTAACGGAAGATGATGTACGCAGAATCTTTCATGAAGAATTAGCAAAACTCAAGTTAGGTGCGTAAAAGACTCCCCTGACTGTCAGCCAGAGGAGTCATCATTATCTCTCAAAACTCAAAAACGCAATCAGTACACCCAGCGAAATCTCAACGTCAGCAATGTTAATCGTCAAAGGAATCAACGGTAAAGGTATCCAGTCAATCACATAGCCTAGAAAAAATTTCTCCGCGCAGTTCGACAAAGCTCCGCCAAGAATCATCGAATATCCTAAGCGTTCGCCTCCGTTCAGGTCAGCCAGAAAAAACACCGCCAATATCGTCGCCAATGCCACGTAAGACAAAGCAGATGACAGCATCGGCATATCTTGCAGGAGACTGAAAGCCATTCCCGAATTTAGCACGATCGAGTCAGGATTCGAGAAGAAAATTCTGCATATATGCTCAAGATTCACACAGAGCGCGGCAATAGTTATTGTCTGAAGCAAAATTTCTTTATCCCTTCAGCTACTCCGTCATGATTGCAATCAAGCGTAACATAATCGGCAATCCCTTTCACTTCATCAACAGCGTTGGCCATAGCGACTCCGATTCCAGCGTTCTGAATCATTCTGATGTCATTCAGTCCGTCGCCAAACGCAAGAGTCGACTCCATCGGTATCCCCAAGTAGTCAGCAAGAAACTTCAAGCCCTCGCCTTTGTTGGCTTTAAGGTCGTTAATCTCAATGTTATTGGGAACTGATGACGTGAATAACGCTTTTGGGAACACATGAGGCAGTGAACTCAGCAAATTTTCTCTCAGCTTTGCATCAAGCGTGTACATCTGCATTTTTTGAGAGCCTCCAGCCTTAGCGATAACGTCAAATATATCATCAACAGGAATCCTATGATCTTTGACTACTTTCACCTGCCATTCGCCGATCATCACTTCGGCTAACCGTTCGTAATGTTCACGCTTCATGTAGCCTTTGCCGTTCGCTACAGCATCGTAAATTACAGGGAGTTCATCAAAAACTTTCAGCAGTGTTACAGCTCTCTCTGACGGTATCAGAAACTCAGCAAGAGTCTTCATCTCTTTAACGTCAAAGATTGCTGCCCCGTTGAGGCTTATGACGTAACGAACAAATTTCATGGCCTTGATGCTTTCGGGGATAGCCTCCCAGAAACGGCCGGTGCAGGGGACTATTTCAATTCCCATTCCTGCGGCACGTTCAAGAGTCTCAAATGTCCCGGCGGTAACTTCTTTCTTGTCGTTGAATAACGTACCGTCCAAGTCAAACGCAATAAGTTTTATTCTTCCCATGCGTTCAGCCTCTCCTCAAAAAATTTCATCGTCCTCTCAAAAGGTTCAGCACTCGTCAAGTCAACACCGGCTCTTCTCAAAATGTTAAGGCTGTAATCGCTTCCACCGCTCTTCAGGAAACGCAGGTAACGTTCAACGGCTTTGTCTTCGTTCGACAGTATAGCGGACGCAAAAGCATTCGCAGCCGTGAAGCCCGTAACGTACTTGTAGACGTAGAACGCCGTGTAGAAGTGCGGAATCCTCGCCCATTCAGCGCAAAGTTCACTGTCAATCGTCATGTCAGGCCCGTAACATTCAGCGTTCAATCTCTCCCATAATGACGACAGGTAATCAGGTGTCAAAACATTCCCGGCCTCTGCGTATGAATGAGTCTCTCTCTCAAACTCAGCGAACATGGCCTGACGGAAGAAAGTTGTTCTCACCATGTCGTAATAATAATTGAGAAGCCACTTCCGATTCTCCTGACTCTTTGAGTTCTTCAACAGGTACTCAAGCAATAACGCCTCATTCGTTGTTGAAGCGACTTCGGCCAAAAGTATTGTGTAGTCGGCGTAGACTTGAGGCTGACTCTTTCGTGAGTAGTAGCTGTGCATACTGTGTCCCATCTCGTGAACAAGCGTGAATACATCGTGAATAGTCCCGTCATAGTTCAGCAGCACATAAGGCTGTGTACCGTAAGACCCCCATGAATATGCGCCCTTCCTCTTGCCCTTGTTCTCGTAAATGTCAATCCATCGTTCGCTGATTCCCTTCTTGAAGTCAGCAAGATATTCATCGCCTAAAGGTTCAAGGGCTTTCAACGCCAAGTCAACAGCTTCATCAAAATCAATTCTCGTTTCAGGGTCAGCGGTCATCGGTGCGTTCAAGTCGTAGAAGTGAAAATCATCAAGGCCGAGTACTTTCTTTCTTAGCGATACAAGACGGTGCATCAATGGCTTTGAGTATGATTTGGCGGTGTCAACAACGTGTGAGTAAACATCTTCAGGGACGTTTTCGGCGAATAAGGCCATGTCGAGAGAGTTCTTGTACTTTCTTGACTGTGAGTAGAATATGTCGCCCTTCACTGAGCCTGAATACATCGCTGCGATTGCGTTTCGGAACTTCGCGTAAGTCCCGTAGATTCCGACGAAAGCATCATGTCTTACCTGCCTGTTTCGTGAACGGCTGAACCTGTACCATCGTTCTTCGGTGAGTTCGGACTTGTTGCCGTCATCGTCGGTTATGTCGGGGAATTTCATGTCGGCATCGGTCAGAAGAGTGAAAGCGTTTTCGGGTACCGCTCTCATTTCTCCGGCCTTTGCGAGTAAAACTTCCTGTTCATGAGGGAGTATGTGTTCACGTTCTCGAAGAAGTTTACGGAAAAAGAACTCGTAACGAGTCAATTCGTGTTCGTTCTTGATGCAGTCGTTGATGTAATCGTGAGGAAGAGCGAGAATCTCAGGCTCAAAGAACGCTACGGCAGCCGAGTATTTCACCAAAAGACTCTCAGCGAGTCCGGCCAATTCCATCGGCTTAGTCTCCCGTAAATCTTCGTGGCTCTTCATGTTTGCGTAGACGTATAATCTCTCAAGCTCCAGCGAAGTTTCTTCATCGTCCTTTATGAACGAGAGTAAAACGCCTGAGCCTTCGCCCAGTCTGCCGGAATAATCTTTCAGTCTCTCAACTCTCTCTGATGTCTTATCAAATGATTCCTGCCACTGTTCAAACGATGAGTATATTGCTTCCAAGTTCCATTTGTATTGCGCCGGAATATCTTTTCTTTCCGGGACTTCGTTGTTTTTGTTCATTTAGTGATGCGCTAGGCTTTGCGCTGAGACCTCCTTTTTTTGCTATAATTTTATCAAAAGTGAGAACGGAAGATGTATATGAAGGACGTACAAAAAGAATTTGATCTAAGAAATATTCAGATCGACCGTGTAGGTGTCAAGAACGTTTCATGCCCTATCACAGCGTTGTGTCATGACGGCGGAACACAGAACACTGTAGCGAGAATCTCAATGAGCGTCATGTTACCCCGTGAATATCGAGGGACTCACATGAGCCGATTCATTGAGACGCTCGAAGAATATCGAGGCCGTGTATCGCCTCATAACCTTGAGGGTTTCACTAGGAGGCTGTGCGAAAAGTTGAACGCCTCTGAAAGTTCCGTGAGTTTCTTCTTCCCTTACTACTTCCGAAAGAAAGCTCCAGTCTCAAAAATAGAGAGCTTCAGCAAGTGCGACATTGAGCTTCAAGCGCATTACAGCGAGGGAAAACATTTCGATATGATCATCGGCCTGTCATTGAACGTTCAGACCCTTTGTCCTTGTTCAAAGGAAATATCACAGTACGGAGCGCACAATCAGAGAGCTTTGGTCACGTTGAAGATAAGGTGCAAAGGTCTTGTGTGGTTTGAGGAAATGATAACGATGATTGAGGACTCTTCATCTTCACCGCTCTACACTCTGTTGAAACGTGAGGACGAAAAATTCATCACTGAACACTCCTACGAGAACCCTAGATTTGTCGAGGACGTTATCCGGGAACTTGCTGTAAGGCTTGACTCTGACGACAGAATAACGTGGTACAGCGCAAACGTTGAGAGCCAAGAGAGCATTCACGAACACAACGCATTCGCCGAGATTGAGCGCACGAAATGAGACGGCGAAGACTGAAGCACCTCCCTCAAAGGCTTCTGTATTACTCTATCATAATGTTCATATGCCTCATGGGTTACAGGGTCTATCGCTCATGGCTTGAGGATTACAGGCTCTCACACCCTCAAATCATCGAGGCAGTAACGACAAATTACAGCGAAGAACAGCCCCTAGAAGGAATCTTGTTGTGGGACGAACAGTTGATCTACGCCACGCAGAACGGAATACTGACCTACCCTTCACCGCGTCCGAGAATTGTAGCGAAAGGCGAAATTCTCGCAGCTCTTGACGGTTCGCCGGTACACGCTCCTTATCCTGCGTACTTTTATCCGGGTCTTGACGGTCAGGAAGGCAACTGGGTCTACCCAAAGTTATGGCCTGATTTCGCGCCTTTCCCTGAATTTGATGACGCTCATTTAATCGAAAACGGCACCATGATGAGACGAGATGAGCCGATCGGTAAGTTAGTCCCTCAGCCTCAAGTACTCCGCTGCATCGCCTATCTTGACTCCACGCCGTCCCTCGAAAACGCAATCAAGGACAAGAACAACCCCGTAATCAGAATACGGACTGAATACGAGGGCAAAGAGAGAAAAGCCGAAGTTGTCGCCGTAAAATCATCGGGACTGAAGCTGAAAGTCTACCTTCGTTTACCGTTCTTTCCTCCAGCCGTTCTTCGTTCGAGGAAATTCACGGCAAGCGTAATCACTGACGTTCAGAAGGGAATATTAGTACCCGACACAGCGGTTATCACGAAAGAGGGCAAGAACAAAGTATATATCCTGAAAGGCAACAGCCCCGTAGCTCAAGAAGTCGAAGGATTCCCTGCTGATGAAAAAAATTTCTTCATCGAAAAGGGCGTGAGGCACGGCGATAAATTGATACTAGACGCTGAAATGATAAGAGACGAAAAAGAAAGGATATGGTGAAAGTTGGACGCTGAAAAAATCCTTGAACGCATAGAGAACGCAAAACTCAAAGCAGGCCGAAACGATAAAGTATTTTTCGCTGCGGTCAGCAAGACACGGACTGTTGAAGAAATGAAAGAGGCTGAAAAAATTTCGTGGGTTGACTTTTTCGGCGAAAACAGAGTACAGGAAGCCGAGTCAAAACGTAAAGCCTACGGACAATCACGCTTAATGTGGCGTTTAATCGGTCATCTTCAGGCCAACAAAGCACGAAAGGCCATTGAGATTTTTGACACGATAGACAGCGTTGACAGTGTTGAACTTGCAGTAAGGCTCAACCGAATAGCAGGAGAGATGAATAAATCCGTGCCGGTCTTAATCGAGGTCAACACTTCAGGCGAGGCGAGCAAGTCAGGCGTTGACCCCGAAAAATTCGGCGAACTTCTTGACACAGTAACAGGACTCGAAAATCTCAGGCTTGACGGCTTAATGACAGTAGGCCCGATAACTGACAGCGAACGTGAAATCAGAAGTGCCTTTGCGGCTCTCAGGACTCTCAATGATGACGCGAGAGTCAGAACGGGTCTTCCTCTTCCTGTCTTGTCAATGGGAATGAGCGGAGATTTTGACTTGGCCATACTTGAGGGAAGTACTCTTGTGAGGATAGGGACGCTTCTTTTCGGCGAAAGAGATTACCGAAACGAGCCGTAAAGCCCGTAGGGTATAGCTGTGGGGATATAAGGCTCTAAGAGTATAATTGATATTATGAAAATATTTTGTTTTAAGCTCTATAAGTCTGACCACAACACAGCCTTGATGAGACAGATAAACATAGCAGGGTTAATCTATAATCACTGCGTAGCTCTCCATCGCCGTTATTATCGTCTTTTCAAGAAACACATCACAGCATATACGCTGATGAAACACCTGACCAAGCTGAAGCGGACAAAAAGATTTGCATACATGAACAAGTTAGGTTCACAGGCGGTGCAGGATATAGCGCAGAGAATAGAGCGAGGATATAACCTTTTCTTCGAGAATATGAAGAGAAATACAAAGAGTTCACCGCCTAAATTCAAGAAGGTGAAGAAATACAAATCCTTCACGCTCAAGCAAGCAGGCTGGGCATTGAATGAATATAAAGGGAGAATAAGACTGGGCAAGAAGTGGTACGGATACTTTAAGAGCCGAAACATAGAGGGAAAAATCAAGACAGTAACGGTAAAGCGAGATTCAGTCGGTGATATATACGTGTATCTGGTGTGCGATGTTCAGCGAGAGCCAGTCGAGGCACGAACAGGTAAAAGCGTCGGTTTCGATTTTGGGCTGAAAATATTTCTCACAGGTTCAGACGGGCACGATATATTATCGCCAGACTTCTTCGCGCTTAATGCCAAACGAATCAAAATAAAGTGTCGTAACTTATCCCGCAAGAAAGGAGGTTCAAACAACCGAGAACGAGCAAGGCTTGAACTAGCCAGAGCATATCGGAAACTGAAAAATCAGCGGCATGATTTTCACTTTAAGACAGCAAGGAAACTTTGCGAGCAATATGCTGTAATCTGCCTTGAGAACTTGAATATTAAGGGAATGGCAAGATTATGGGGCAGGAAAATCCATAGTCTAGGGTTTTCAGAGTTTGTGAAGATACTGGAATACAAAGCCCTAGAACTAGGAACGAGAATAGTTTTTGTAGACCGATACTATCCGTCAAGCCAGCTTTGTAGTGTTTGCGGGTACAAGAATGAAGCTGTGAAAGATTTGAAGGTGCGGAAGTGGACATGTCCGAGCTGTGGAACGCATCACGACCGCGACCGAAACGCAGCAAAGAATATTCATGTGGCTGGGGCATCAGCCATTAGTGGAGACGTAACAAGACCTGAGCAATCAGGCAGCGTTGTTGATGCTACAATCCTCCGCCTTTAAGCTAGAGGAGTATGTCAAAGTAAACACTAGCTGCCGTTTTTATGGTATATTTAGCGTATTGATTGATACATAGAATTACGGGAGGTTGTTTGACTTGAATCTAATGAAATTTTTTGGTTTTGAGACAGACGAGGACGACTACGACGAAAACGACGACTACTCAGAAGAAAGACGCAGAAAATCACCATCACGCAAAGAACGCTCATCAAAATCCTCATCAGGCAGTTCAAACGGTAAACTTATCATCTATAACGGAGTAGCCTCAGATGCCGACAAAAGGAAACTGCGCGAGGCCTTCAACAACGGCGCGATTATTCTCGTTGACCTTCACGAGCTGAACCAGCGCGAATATGACGAGGAAGGCAAAGAGTTCATAACCTTCATGGGAGGCTTGGCCTATGCTCATGAGGGCGAAGGGAGATTCATTGAGCCGTCACAGTATCTTTTCACACCCGGCGTAGGAATGTATGAGATTTGGCCTGAAGAGGAGTCGAGAGAATGAGTGAACTTTTGACAGCCAAAGACGTTGAAGTAAAAGTATTCAAGAAAGTACGTTTCGGAGGCTATTCAGTCCCTGAAGTCGAAGATTTTTTGAATCAAGTTGCCGATGATCTTGAGGCTTATGTCTCACAGCTCTTCGAGAAGGACGCGAAGATTCAAGAGCTTGAAGCGTTCGTGAAGAAACAGGAGACCATGACAGATGCGATAAAGGACGCACTGATTCAGGCACGCAAGGCAGCAAAGGACATGGAAGAGCAAGCCAAGTCCCAAACCGAGAAGATCATCGCTGACGCAAAGGAAGAAGCTCAGAAACACATTGATGAGGCTGACGGAATGGTACAGTCAAGAATTGATGAAGCAGAGCGCAAAGCCTCCGATATAATGGCACGTGCGAGAATTTCAGCCGAAGAAATCACTCAGGCTTCACAGGACAGACGCTCAAAGGCTGAAGAGTCCCTCTCCAACATTGAGAGCGAACTTGAAGCGAGAAGACGAGAAGCCGAAATCAGAGCCGAAGAAATTTTATCGTCAGCAAAAGCGGAAGCCAAAAAACTATTGGCCGATGCTGAAAATCAAGCAGAAAGTTACACGAGTCAGATGAGACATCTCAGCGTTCAGAAACAAAAATTCCTGAATGACGCTTACTCTCTGCTGATTGATTTCGGAAAAGTTATCGACCGCGCTCAAGAAGACATGGAAACTCAAGCTCATTCCGAAAATACAGACCATGAACAGGAACAGGAACATGAAACCGAGCCTGAAGCGACGATGAATGACAACGATACGCAGCAATCCGAAGCCTAGCAGCCTTCTCGCTTCTCCCGTCAGCATTCTTGACGGTGTAGGCCCGAAAAAGGCTCAGGCTTTGTCGAAGATAGGAGTCTCAACCCTCGAAGATATTTTCTACTTGATGCCGAGACGCTACGAGGACAGGAGATTCCCGAAACAGCTCCGAGACATTCAGCCCGGAAACATTGAGTGTACAATCGCATTCATCATCGAAATTTCACGCATAAGGGGACGAACTGAGGCAGTTATCGCCGATGACACAGGAACTGCCCGGGTCGTCTGGTTCACGGACAAGATAGCCGGTTTCCTCCGTACAGGAACGAAGCTGGCTATCTACGGACAAGTCAGCAGCTACTACGATAAACCGCAATTCACTCACCCTGAGTTTGAAATACTCTACAGAAAATCGCAAGTCCCGAACTTAATCGGCAAAATCGTACCGATCTATCCCGGCACCGCTGACTTGACTCAGAATGCCATCAAGAAATTTATTGGCACTGCTTTTGACGCTTACGGCTGGTGTCTTGTTGATTTTCTTCCAGAAAGCATAATAAAACGCTACAGCATGATGAGTTTGAAAGAGGCTGTGCGTCAAGTTCATTCTCCCGAAAATGAGGACAAGTTCATACGAGCAAGAAACAGGTTAGCATTCAACGAGTTCTTTTTGTTACAGACGGGAGTGATGATGAGACGGCAGGAATTTTCCGAAAAGTACAAAGCCGAAATCATCAGCGACGGTCAAACCTTCTCAAAATTCCGAGACTCTCTTCCCTTCAAACTCACTGACGCTCAAAGAGTCGCCGTCTACGAAATACTTGAAGACATGAGGCAACCCTGCCCGATGAACAGACTTTTACAGGGCGATGTAGGTTCGGGAAAAACAATCGTGGCAGTGTTCGCAATGCTGGCAGCGTTTGACTCCGGCGTTCAGTCAGCATTCATGGCACCAACGGAAATTCTCGCTCAACAACACTACATGAGCCTCAAAAAGTTTCTTGACCCTCTCGGAGTCAGAACGGCTCTTTTGACTGGAAGCCTCAAACTTTCAGAAAGGCGTGAAATTTTAGCGGGACTGTCTGACGGAACAATTAACATCGCTGTCGGCACTCACGCTCTTTTCTCGGAGGCTGTAACGTTCAAGAATCTCGCTCTTGTTATTGTTGACGAACAGCACAGATTCGGAGTGTTACAGAGGAGCGGACTCACTGCGAAGGCAAAAGCACCTCACGTCTTGGCCATGACGGCGACACCGATTCCGAGAACGCTGATAATGTCGGTGTATGGAGACCTTGAAGTTTCTACACTCAACGAACTTCCGAAAGGCCGAAAAGAGATAAAGACGGTAGCAGTAAAAGCGAAAGATTTTGATTCAGTCTGCAAAAAAATCATTGAACAAGTCAGCAAAGGCCATCAAGTTTACTGGGTGTGTCCTCTGATTGACGAGGGCGAACGGGATTTAGCGAGCGTAACATCAGCGAATGAACGCCTCAAGAAGGCCATGCCCAGAATCAAGACAGCAATACTTCACGGACAGTTGGCGATTGACGAGAAGTCGAGGATCATGAGCGATTTCGCATCGGGGAAAATTGATCTCCTAGTCGCAACCGTAGTGATTGAGGTCGGCGTTGACGTTCCCAACGCAACGATGATAGTGATTCAGGACGCAGGACAGTTCGGACTCGCACAGCTTCACCAGCTCAGAGGCAGAGTCGGTCGAGGAGATGCGCAAAGTTACTGTGTACTCATCGAGAACGCCGACATTACCGAGACAGGCCGTGAGAGAGTCTCAGCGATGGTAGAAATCTCTGACGGCTTCAGGCTCTCCGAACGTGATTTGATTCAACGAGGGCCCGGCGAAGTCTGCGGAACTCATCAGCATGGAGTCACGGATTTCAGGGTAGCCGACATTGTGAGGGACGAGAAAATTTTGACTCTTGCCAAGAACGAAGCGTCAATTTTGCTTGAGGCTGACCCGGAATTGAAGAATGAACCCGAACTGAGGCGCGAAATTTTCAGAAAGCTCGGTAAAGTTTTAGAACTGGCGGTAACATCATGAGTGTTTACGATGAAGAGAGAGAAAAATTTTTCGCCTTACTCACTCGCAAAGCATGTACAAGAAAGAGAGCCGCTGAAATTCTATCGGGCTTCCGTGTTCCTGACGAGGTGAAAGAGTCTTTCATGAATGAAGCTGAGGACATCGGGATAATTGATGATGAAGGCTACGCTAGACTTTTTGCTGACGGCCACAGGCATTGGGGCAACGCTAAGATAACGTATGAGCTTGGAGCTAGAGGGATTTCGCGCAGGGACATAATGTCGGCACTTGATGAGATTGATGACGAGTCCGACAGAGCGAGGGAGATCGCCGAGAGTTTGAGGCGTTCAGGGATTGACGAGAGGAAAATAAAATCAAGGTTGATGTCTCGCGGTTTCTCTGGGAGAGCTGTCAGTAATGTATAATCATCTTGCAGGAAGTGATGAAGCATGAAATATGACCGACAGTTGACGATCGACATCGAGGGTAAACAGGGAGTCTACGGACTGTTGCAGGGAATAGACGCAAGTGTCCGAGAACTGAAAGATGAAGTGTTCGATATACGCAGAGATAACACAAAGATGGCGCAAGACTTGTCTACGTTGAAGTCAGAAGTGTCGAATTTGAAGTTTGAAATGTCAGACTTGAAGATAACTACAGGAGTAACAGAACACCGACTGACCGAGACAAAAGAAGATTTGAAGGAACTGCGCAAAGAGTTAAGCGAACTTCGCGGAGACGTGAAAGAATTATCCGGAAGTTTCTCGGCCATGCAGACTAGAATGAATTTGTGGCTCGCTGTACTTGCTCTGCTGATGGCTTTGTTCCAATACTGGAAAGGATAAAAACAAAAAATCCCCCCTGTTTCAAACAGAGGGGAAATTTTTTTTCTCCTGTTAATCTGCGATGATAAACAGTTCTTCCGATTCAAGTTCGCCCGCTTTTACGCTGACCTTGAAATCTCCTCTCACAATCTCAGCAGGCAGCGTGAATGTTCCTTTCTTGGTGACCTTGATGTTCTTGAGAGCTTTCTCGTCAACATAAACGGTTACGCCAGTAACATCTTTGCTCCAACCGCTGACAGTGAAATTCAGAGGCTTTCCTGCTCGGACTTTCACTAAATCGCTGTCCTTGCCTTCGTAAGATTCCACGATGTCATCTTCTGCTACAGTCAGCAACGCCCGAAGATTATTGACGCTCTTACCGCCTCCGCTCGGAGCATTCTGTACGACTGATTTGCTTCCAGATGATGACTTCTTCTCGTCAACAACACCCGATGAAGTTCCGCCCTTCGTGCCTGTGTCAGTGCCTGATGATTTGCTGCTCGATGATGACGCTTTCGTTATCTTCACCGTGAATGTTTTTGACACCGCTGCTTTGTTAGCGTCCGTAACTTTGAGCGTGAATTTGAACGTTCCTGTCGCTGTCGGCGTACCGTAAAGCATGGCCACCGCTCCCGAATACTTCAGCTTCAAGCCTGTGGGAATTGTTCCGCTCGTCTTCGACCAAGTGTACGGTGCAGTTCCGCCCGAGATCGTTACGTAGTCGCCGTAAGCCGTCTTCAGTGTACCGTTGCTGAAAGTCCACAACATTTCCGGCGCGATTATGTTCACCGTGAACGCCCTGTCAGCAGTTACCTTGTTGGCATCTGTAACACGAAGTGTGAATGTGAACGCGCCCGCCTTTGTCGGAGTCCCTTTGAGGTAAACGGAACTTCCTGACACCGAAAGTTTCAGCCCTGTAGGAAGAGTACCGCTGACTTTCTTGACGGTGTAAGGCGTTGTGCCTCCGCTGACTGATACATAATCAGAGTAGACAGCCTTTAACGCTCCGTTCTTGAAGCTCCGAGAAATGGAGAGCGACGGCATCGCCACCGTAATCGAGAACGTTTTTTCAGCCGTTACTTTGTTCTTGTCGGTAACACGGAGCTTGAAGTTATACGTTCCCGGCACTTTCGGCGTACCTGTGAGCCTTACTTTGTTGTCGGAATTGGAGTAAGAGAGAGTCAGACCGGGCGGAAGATCACCGCTGACCTTCTTCCACGTGTAAGGCATAACTCCGTTGCTCGCTGATGTCCAGTCAGAATACTCACGGCCCATTGTAGCGTTGTAGAAACTGTAGTTTATCGTGATGACATACTGACTGATTTGTACCGTGAACTCCTTTTCAGCGGTTACTTTGTTCTTGTCGGTAGCTCTGAGCTTGAACGTGTACGTTCCCGGTTTTGTCGGAGTTCCTGAAAGTTTTGCCCTGTTCCCTGAGTAACTCAGCGATAAACCATTAGGCACTGTACCGCTGACTTTCTTCCATGTGTAATTGGCGTAACCTCCGCTAACTTCGACATAATCATAATATGTGCTTCCGTTAGTGGCATCTTTGAACGATGACGTTATCGACATGTCATAGAGTTTGACATTGACGGTGAACTTCTTTGTGTCGGTGCCTTTGCTGTTCTTGGCCTGAAGCGTGAATGTGTAACTCCCGGCTTTCGTTGGAGTCCCTCCGAGCCAGCCCGCTTTCGTCAGAGTCAGTCCCTTCGGCAATGTTCCGCTTTTTTTCGTCCAAGTCATCGGGGTAGCACCTTGAGCAGAGAGCATAACGCCGTAATCTTCCGAGACTATACCTTCAGGAAGAGAACTGGTCAGTATTTTCGGCTTCGTCTTGCTTGTTGACTGCAACGTCTGAAGAGCTTTTTTGACATCAAGGAAGCCGCTTGCCGTGTAATCTTTGGCAATTTTCGTGTTAGCTCCGCTCTTTATGGCTGCTTTGATCTGGCTTGCAGTCTCTGACGGAATTATCGACTTCAAGAGGGCTGCTGCTCCTGTTACGTGAGGAGCCGCCATTGATGTTCCGCTCTTGCTGCCGTAACTGTTGCCGGGTATCGTGCTGTAAATTCCTGAGCCGGGTGCTGAAACGTCAACGTATGTCTTGCTGTAGTTGCTGTAATACGCCTTCGAGTATGACGAATTGTTATCGGCAGCAGCTACAACGATCATGTTGCTGATGTTCTTGAACGAAGCAGGGTAAACATACTTCCCGGCGTATTCGCCTGTTCCGACTTTGCCGACTTCCTGAGATTCGTTTCCGGCAGACACGCAGATTACCGCCCTGTTCTTGTCGCTGAACGCCTTGAACGCTGCCCACATCGGATCGTTCCCGGAAATCATTTCGTCAGGTGTCTTCGAGATCCAACCGCCTAATGACAGGTTGATTGACGCTAGATTCAAATTCGGGTTAGCGTCAACAAGTTCACAGAGGTAATTCAGTGCTTCAGTCGTCCATGCCCATTGGCCCTTGCCATCGTCACCGAGTACTTTCAGGGCGAATACTTTTGCTTTCCAGTTCACGCCAGCGACACCGATTCCATTGTTGCCGACAGCCGCTATCGTTCCGGCTACGTGGCTTCCGTGTCCTTTAACGTCGGAGTAATCAGAAGCTGTTGAGAAGTTTCTGCTGTAACCCTTCGTGTCAAAGTTAGCGGCCAAATCGCTGTGAGTGTACGATATTCCAGTGTCAAGAACCGCTACATATGTGCTTGCCGTACCCGTGAAGCCTTCGTCCCATAACTTATCGGCTGAAATGGCGTGAGGCCCCCAGAGTTTGCTGTAATACTCATCATCAGGTTGATCGAACGCGTGTACTACGTAGTTCAGGGACACTCCGAGAACGTCAGGATTCTTCTTCAGTTCCTTGAGGAGTTTTTCGGCTGATTGAGTGTCGGAGTGAAGAAGTGCGAAACTCTTTCCCGCTGCTTTCGACAAGGCTGTGTAATTCTTCTTGACCTTTGCGCCTGACTTGACTGCAACTTGGCTGACCCTTGCTTTTTCGGCCATGATCCCGAATGTCGAGTTAGTCGAAACTGAAGGAGCTTTCATCAAAACAATGACATCGCCGGGAATGACATCATCTTTTGCTGAAGCCGTGAAAGAAAACGCCAGTGTCAAAATAAAGACAACAAGCCCGATAAATTTCCTTCTCATTGACGATCAATCCTTTCATATTTACTTTGTGTAAAAAATTGTAGTATACTCTCTCGCTTATGGCAACGTTTGTATTTTTCTGTGATATATTTTACTTATCTCATCAAAGGAAGGGGACAGACACTTTCAAAATGACACGAAAATTTTTTGCGTACACAGCAATTTTGTTATCGCTATGGTTTACAATGCCTTCAGAAGCGGTTGACAATTCACAGATGCCGGATCAGGCTACACTGTCGGCAAACAGAATGCGTTTTGATGCTGAGACGGGAGACTTTCTCGCCGAAGGTAACGTAATCATCACAGCAGGAGAACTCAAGCTCACAGCTCCCGAAGGTTCAGGGAATGTTGACGCAAGAGTCGTGAACTTCAACAAGGGAATCATCGCTTCCGGCAAATGGTACGGCGACAAAGTGAACATCAAAGCCGCTAATGTCTCGCTGTCGTTTCAGGACATTCCGACGTGTAAATTTCAGGGCGGTGTCAACGGCAGTATGGGTACGATGAAACTTGACGCTGACAGGCTGACCATAACCGGCACGGGAGGCATCGACAAGCCGTCTGGCAATGACACTCAGACAAAATTCTGGCTCACTAAGGCTCGCAACATCGAGGACACTTCAAGGGGACTCAGTTTCGGTGCTGATAACATTGAAGGCTTGCTCAGACGTGGAGACCTTCACGAACTCACAGCGAAACGAAAAGTCTGGCTCAAGGGCAAACCGAAAGCTCAAGGAGACCCCGTGAGCCTCAGAGGCGATAACGCTCTCTACTCACTGGAACGGGGAAGCGTTGTTGTCAGCGGTCATGTCGTTGCTGTTCAGGGAGGCAGGACTCTAAGGTCCGACTCAGTGGTCTACTTCCCTGACCAAAACAGAGTCGAGGCTCTCGGAGGTCTTACGAGGAGGAAAGACACAGGCGCGGTAAGTTCAGACAGAGCCGAAATCACAATAGATGTCAACCGTGAACGCAAGCAGCAAAAAATTTCGATACCTCAGAAGGAAGAAGAACCGAAGAAAAAATCTTCACAGTCAAAAACAAGAAAGACACGCAAGAAATGAACGGATTAACAGCAAAAGACCTCCGCAAAGGTTATGGAGGCCGTATGGTTGTCGGGGGCGTAAGTTTTAGTGTTGACGCTGGCGAAGTTGTAGGACTTCTCGGTCCGAACGGAGCTGGCAAAACTACATCGTTCTACATGATTGTCGGACTGATTCGGCCTGACTCGGGTACTGTGATGATTGACGGCGAAGAGATCACCGCTCTTCCTGTTTACGAACGCGCAAGGAAGGGAATCGGTTATCTTCCGCAAGAGGCTTCAGTATTCCGAAACTTGACCGTCCGTGAAAACATCAATCTTGTATGGGAGGAAACCGGAAGGCGAAAGAAGGCTAAAGAACTCACAGATGCTCTGCTCGAACAGTTCAAGATTACACACATTGCCGACACAATGGGCTATGCTCTCTCAGGCGGTGAGAGGAGACGTGTTGAGATAGCGAGAGCCTTGACGCTGAAGCCGAAATTCATTCTGCTTGATGAACCTTTCAGCGGAATTGACCCGATAGCAGTGGCAGATATTCAGTCGATGATTGACGAATTAAAATCTCAGGGCTACGGAATATTGATTACGGATCACAATGTAAGGGAAACTCTTTCGATTACCGACAGAACATATTTGATTCATGACGGGAAAATATTTCTGTCAGGCTCTCCCGAAGAAGTAGCAGAAAATGAGATGGCAAGAAAATTCTATCTCGGTGAAAATTTTGAGTGGCAAGGGGTGCATCATCATCAGGAATCATAACGACACTGTTACTCTCACAATCTCAGGGCTCACGAGCGAGGGAGCTGGAATTTCGAGGACTGAGAGAGGCGTTGTGTTTGTACATGGAGCGTTGCCGGGCGAAACTGTGAGGGCTTCTATTGTGGCAAGAAAGAAAGATTTTTCTGTTGCCGATACAGTTTCGGTTGAAGTTGAAGCGTCAGGGCGAGTTCGTCCGAAGTGCAAATATTACGGACGCTGCGGAGGCTGTCAGCTTCAACACGCTGATTACGCCACGCAGTTGACGCTGAAGGCCGGAATTGTCCGGGACGCGATGACGAGGCTTGGAGGATTCCCGGCAGAAATTTTTGACGGCCTAACCTGTGAAGCATCGCCCGAATCTTTCGGTTACAGGAACAAAGCGGCTTTTCCCGTTCAAGGCATCAACGGGAGGATTGCTACAGGTTTTTACAGGGCAGGAACTCACCGGCTCGAATTTATCCGAACATGTCCGGTCAACGCCAAGCGTCTCAACGAAATTTACGGGAAAATTCTTGACGGTCTCGAAAATAATCGTTATCCCTTTGACGGTTACGATGAATCGAATCACACAGGAAAGTTACGGCACATCATCGCAAGAACAGGAATCAACACGGACGAGTCATTGTTGTCATTCGTCATCAACGGTAAGTTATCGGCGAAAAGCGTGAAGGCTCTGGCATCGTTGGGAAATCTGGCACGGCCTGACACATTGACGCTCAATCACAACTCGAAGCCGGGCAACGTGATTTTAGGAACGTACACGGAAAATCTCACGGGTTCGGGACTTATTGCGGAGAGACTCGGAAAGTACAGACTGACATTTGACACGGGGTCATTCTTTCAGGTCAACACAGGACAGGCCGAAAAACTTTTCGCTTACGCCTCATCACAGGCATACGGAGCGAAGAACATTCTCGAACTCTACAGCGGTACAGGCTCATTGACGTGCTTTCTCGCTGAGAACGCTCAAAGCGTTACGAGCGTTGAGGACTACAAAGGAGCGGTGAAGATGGCCATGAGGAATCTTGAGGCCAACGGTTTCGGTAACGTCAGGACACTTTGCGGAAAGTCTGAGGAAGTTATAGCTGACCTTCGAGAGAATTATGACGCTGTTGTTCTTGATCCACCGAGAGACGGCTGTGAAAGATCGGTGATTGAGGCAGTGAGTGATTTCGGTGTGAGACGAGTCGTTTATGTTTCGTGCAACCCGGCGACATTGGCGAGGGACTGTAAGATTCTTTCAGGGAAGGGCTACAGGCTTGAGAGCTTGAGGGCGTTTGACATGTTTCCGCAGACTGCACATGTTGAGAGCGTCTGTGTACTAACACGATATGAAAAACGGTAAAACGCCTGATCCAAATGTGATATATCCTATTACCGGATATGATAAGGAAATCTACGTAAAGCCAACTATCACGAACCCGAATATTATTGTCGGTGAATTTACTTATATTGCGGATTCGGAGTTTGAGAGCCATGTAACGCATCATTACGAGTGGAACGGCGACAGGCTGATTATCGGTAAGTTCTGCCAGATAGCGGCAGGCGTGGAATTTGTGATGAACGGCGCAAATCATCAGATGAATGCGGTATCGACCTTCCCGTTTTACGCGCTTGAAGGCTGGAATATGAATCCTCCAGCACAGGCTGACCTTCCGCTTAAGGGCGATACTGTAATCGACAATGATGTATGGATCGGGCAGAATGCGGTTATTCTACCCGGTGTTCATATTGGCGATGGTGCCATCATTGGAGCCAATAGTGTTGTAGGAAGCGATATTGAGCCTTACACCATAGTAATTGGTAATCCTGCGATGGTACTGCGAAAACGCTTTGATGATGAATTGATTGACCTGCTGCTCAAAATCAAATGGTGGGATAGACGTATTGATGAAATAAATAGCCTCATTCCTATACTCACTTGCAGTGATTTGGAGGAGGTTAAAAAGGAATTGAGAGCGTTGCGGTGATGACGAAATGAGAGAACATCAATTTATTTTTGTTGTAGCAGTTTGGGATTCGTGATAATCTTTCCGCATTTGTACATGAAAAGGAGTCATTATGTTTTTAGACAGCGTAAAAAAATTATTGGGACTCGATCCAAACGAGAAGGCTTTACAGAAATATTCAGCCCTCGTTGAAATTGTCAATTCATATTCGGAAAGTTTACAGTCAAAATCAGACGGCGAAATCAAATCCCGTTTCAACGAACTGAAATCACAAGTTCAAGACAATTCCGCAGAACTTGATGACCTTCTCCCCGAAGTCTTCGCAATAGTCCGGGAAGTCAGTCAGCGCACAATCGGTCTCAGGCATTATGACGTTCAGTTAATCGGAGGAATGGCACTCCATGACGGACGCATAGCCGAGATGAAGACAGGCGAAGGAAAAACACTCGTTGCTCCTCTCGCTATCGTCCTCAACGCCATGAAGGGAAACGGCGTTCATCTCGTTACGGTCAATGACTACCTCGCAAAGCGTGACGCTGAATGGATGTCGCCGGTGTATAACTTTTTGGGATTAACCGCCGGTGTCATTTACCCCTACATGCCCCCCGATGAACGCATATCAGCCTACAAAGCCGACATCACTTACGGAACAAACAGCGAGTTCGGTTTCGATTACCTCCGTGACAACATGGTCATGAGTCCGTCAGAGATGGTGCAGAGAGGTCATAACTTCTGCATTGTTGACGAGGTAGACTCGATTTTGATTGACGAGGCAAGAACACCGTTAATCATCTCCGGGCCTTCAGACGATGACGCAGGACTTTACATCAAGGCCGACAGTGCAGCAAGAACGCTCAAAGAAGGCATCGACTACGAGAAGGACGAGAAAGAGAAAAGCATCTCGATGACCGAGACAGGCATTCAGAAATGTGAGGACTTTCTCAAAATGCCCGGCCTCTTCTCGGACGCTGCACACTCGGATTTGGCGCACAGAATCGTTCAGGCTCTCAAGGCTCACAGGCTCTACAAGAAAGACACTGATTATGTCGTGAAAGACGGTGAAGTGATAATCGTTGACGAGTTCACCGGAAGATTGATGATCGGTCGGCGTTACTCTGACGGTTTACATCAGGCAATAGAGGCTAAAGAGCGTGTCAAAGTCGGCAGAGAGAGTCAGACGCTTGCTACAATAACGCTCCAAAACTACTTCAGAATGTATCGCAAGCTCGCTGGAATGACAGGTACGGCAGCGACTGAGGCTGAAGAGTTCAAAGAGATTTACGGCCTTCAGGTGGTCAGCATTCCGACTCACAGGCCGATGATTCGAATCGATAACCCTGATGTAGTCTTCGCCACAGAAATTGAGAAGTACAGAGCTGTTGCCGATCAGGTTGAAGAGTGCCACAAGAGAGGTCAGCCCGTCCTTGTCGGAACAACATCAATCGAAAATTCCGAGCGTGTAAGCAAGCTCCTCAAAGCCCGAAAAATTCCTCATCAAGTCCTCAACGCTAAGTATCACGAGAAGGAAGCCTACATCGTTGCTCAGGCAGGCCGTGAAGGTGCTGTTACGGTAGCAACTAACATGGCCGGTCGAGGAACTGACATCATGCTTGGCGGAAATCCCGAATTTCTCGCAAAGGACAAAGCACACGATGACCAGTCAGAATACGAACGACTGCTGAAGGAATATACAGCCTCATGCAGTGCCGAACACGAAAGAGTCGTCAACGCAGGAGGACTGGCGATAATCGGAACGGAACGCCACGAGTCACGCGGAGACCCGGGCGTATCGAGATTTTTCCTGTCGCTTGAGGATAACCTGTTGAGACTCTTCGGCTCTGAGAAGATTCAGCCGTTAATGGGCAAGTTGGGACTGAAAGACGGCGAAGCTATCGAGTCGTCAATGTTGAGCAAAATCATCGAGAACTCTCAGAAGAAAGTTGAAGAGTTACACTTCGACATAAGAAAACAGCTTCTAGCTTACGACAACGTTATGAATCAGCAGAGAGAAGCAATATATTCCGAACGAGGCGAAATTCTTTCGACATCTGATGATGAGATGACACAATACGGCTGGGAGGTCATTCGCGGAGTCGTCAATGACATTCTCGACAAGTATTTCCCTGAAGGCCATGAAGCCGAAATAGATTCGTCAAGGGCAGCGTCAAAACTTCGTTCTCTTTTCGGAGCTGGTGCTGAAGGGAAAATCGCTGAGGTTGACACACGCCTTGACATGGAGGGAATGAGAGAGGAAATTCTTGACGGTGTGAAATCACGTTATGACTCGAAAATTTCCGAACTCAACGCTAACCAAGACGCTCCGAACGTTGCTGGCTCAATCGTGCGTTACATTCTCCTTGAGAATCTCGACTCATCATGGCGTGAACACTTAACTGGAATGGACGAACTGAGGCGCGGAATCGGTCTTCGTGCAATCGGCCAGAAAGATCCGCTGATAGAGTACCAGTTCGAGAGCTACAATCTTTTCACGGAGATGATGGAGAGAGTCAAAGAGGCTTTCACCGAACAGATATTCAGAGTCAGACTGATGAGCGAATCGAGGCGTGAACGAAAAATGACGATGGAGAAGCAGGAGTTTCAGATGTCTGGAGCGAACGTCAGCGATTCTCCCCGTGAACCCGTCAAGAAAGCCGCAAAAGTCGGGCGTAATGATCCCTGCCCCTGCGGTTCAGGCAAGAAATACAAATATTGTCACGGAAGGGGGCTGTAAAAGTGTCAAGAAAATTTTTACTGTCAATGCTCCTTGTCCTGCTGGCTTTCACAGCGTCAAACGCAAGCGATCTTATGGACACGTCAACAATGAGAATGCCTCAGCTTGACGAAATGAGCATGGGAAAAGTCATGCGGAATTACACGGGGACGGGAGTTTTTGTTGAGACCGAGACACCGGGCTACGACCTTCAGCGCATGAAGCATATGAATCCCGACTTCAACACTTACCCCGAAGCTCATGGAATCATCTGGCGCAAAAACGTAACGTATTCTCCCTCAGCGTCAGGAGGACTCGACATCACTCATCTTTACGTGATACTCGGTCGGCGTGGACTTTCTGAAAGGTGGCTGACGTGGAACATTCAGACCCCCGAAAAGGGAAGCACTGAGATTCTTGACGCAAGCATTTACGATTTCAGGAACTTGGCACGAGTGAGCAACGTTCCAGTCGAAGAGGACACAACAGCGGGCGTTAAGACGATAAGATTCATGGGGCTTCCTGATGTTTTTGTTGTTGCTCTTTCTTGGCGTGAGACTCTTCCCGACATGCTCAACGTTGAGGGGCTTGTGTGGTTTCAGGAAGATTTGAGAGTTTGGGAGGCTGTAGCCGAGATACATTCACCGCTGAAGATTTTTCACACTAGTTTTCCTGAGCCGATTAAACCAGAAGTTGACGATTTAGGAACAGAGACGGTCTACACATGGCGGAAGATTAACATTGACCCTCTCAACGATGCTGACGAGATAGCACGCCTTCCGAGAGCAGGAATAGCTTTCGGAACGAGGCAGGGCAATTCCGGGTTACAGTCAATAATCCGTGAGGCCGAAGAAATCGGGAACGTTCCGCCGTCATCGGAGGCTCTTTCGGGCTTCAAGCGTTCGGACGAAGCAGGAACCGTCAGACTCATCGAGTGGCTTATGTCTCAGCCTGAGATTACTTTTGCCGAAGGGACTCCGCGCCGTATGCCGTCAACGGGAGCATTGACGAAGCGTGAAAAAATTTTGCTGGCAAAGTCTTGGCTGACACAGCAGAAAGTCAACGCCTCAATTTACTGGAAGATTCCTTTTGAGGCTGACGAGAGGACTCCAATCTGTCAGGCCATGTTCGCCGATCCTGTTCTTGATGTTCAAGGGGTTAAGGGCGTAACGGTCCACGACATGAACAACCCTGAAGTTCTCGGAGGAATGAAAGTTTTTGCGCTCAACAACGAAGGCAAACTCTACTCAAGGCGGATACCGTCATCAAAATCAAGCGAGAACAGATTGAGCGCAGTAATGGACTTGAGGCTTGACGAGAACGGAATCATGAACGGTACTGTCAGACTCATACCTCGTGGAGCGTGGAGAGCGTTTCTTCTCGGTAATAACCCGAATGACGGGAAAGCAAGAGACGTGGTGCTTTCACTTTTTCCGGGACTTGCGAACTACAAGGACGTTAAATACAAAACGGTGAAGGGTACTGCTGAAATTTCTTTTGTTATCGACAACAGGCCGGGCATAGGCGGAACAGGCCGGGGAATTTTGGCGATACTTCCTTTTTTTGAGCCTGTAACGGTGAGGAAGCTGGGAATTTTTGAGCCTCCTGTGGAAATAAAATTCCCGTTCATAATCGACCAGAATATTACGCTCTCGTTCCCTAAGAACGCTACTGAGGCTCTTGTTTCGGGCAAGACGGCCAAGAATCCCGACAAGATAAATTACAGCGCAAACTACCAGAACAGACGACACAGACTTTTGGCTGAAGCGAGGTTTGAACTTAACATGACGAGCGTATCATCTGGTAACATGTCATTGCTTCGGCGTTGTCTGGAAAATTGGCGCGTCTTTTCGTCAAAAAATATTCCCGTCAAACAGGGCAAAAGATAGGTGAAAATCATGACAGGTGAAAATACAGCGGTAACAAAACTGAATGAGGCTCTCAATGACGCAGTGAAGGCACTGGGAGTTGATGACATTGTAACAGAATTTGAGCGTCCGAAACACGAAGGACACGGAGACAGGGCAGCAAGTACGGCGATGAGGATTGCGAAAAAACTCAAGGCTAATCCCCGTGATGTTGCACAGAAAATTATTGACGGCTTGAAGTCCGATGTCATCGAGAAATCCGAGATAGCAGGGCCGGGATTCGTCAATGTCTTTCTGTCAGGGAAATTTTACGCTGACGCTGCCGTTGATGTCCTGAGACAGGGGAAATCATACGGTGCCGTCAATCTCGGAAACAATCGGCGGGTTCAAGTCGAGTTCGTCAGCGCAAATCCTACAGGGCCGTTGCACATCGGACACGGAAGAGGCGCGGCGGTCGGCGATTCGGTAGCAAGAATCTTGAAGTTCACAGGCTGGGACGTTCAGAGAGAGTACTATGTGAACGACTCTGGATTACAGATAACGAACTTGGGGAAATCGACTCAGGCTCGTTACTTTGAGCTTCTCGGAAAAGATTTCGACTTTCCCGAAAACGGCTACAGGGGAGCGTATCTCTACGACATTGCGAAGGAGATAATCGCTCTCGAAGGCGACAAGTTCTTGAACGTTCCACCAGAAGAAAGCCTCGAATACTTCAAGAAATACGCAGCCGATAAAATCATGGCCGGTATCAAAGAAGACCTCGAACATTTCCGTGTGAGTTTCGATAAATTTTTCCCTGAAGGATATTTACACGAAAACGGGCTTGTCAAGTCGGCCATGAATGAGCTTCAAGCGAACGGCTACGCATACGAACAGGACGGAGCTTTATGGTTCAAGACAGAGGACACGATCGGCGATGACAATGACAGAGTGTTAATCCGTGCGAACGGAATACCGACATATTACGCCTCTGACATTGCCTATCACCGGGACAAGTTCATAACGAGAAAATTCGAGCGTGTCATTGATGTTTGGGGAGCGGATCATCACGGCTACATCGCCAGAATGAAAGCGGCGGTAAAAGCGATGGGAAAGAATCCCGATGACTTTATCGTTTTGCTGATACAGCTGGTGAATTTGTTACGTGACGGGAAAATCGTAACAATGTCAACAAGAGCAGGAGAATTTATCACATTGCGTGAAGTTCTTGACGAAGCAGGAGTTGACGCAGCGAGATTCTTTTTCTTGACGAGACGGAGCGACTCACAGCTTGATTTTGATTTGGACCTCGCAAAGAAAGAGGGCAATGACAATCCCGTCTACTACGTCCAGTACGCACACGCAAGAATCAGCGGTATTCTCCGGGAGTACGCTAACAGGGGCGGAACGCTTGCAGACGATGAGATTGCGCCGGAAGTTTTCACGAACAAGGACGCAAGAGAATTGGCCGACTCATTGTCCCGTTTCCCTGACACGGTGAAAGAAGCCTCCGAAGAATTAGCACCTCAGGCCATAACGGGCTATGTGTTGAACTTGGCCGGAGTGTTTCACTCTTTCTACAACACCAACAGGATCATTGACGAGGCAGACGAGAAGATAAGGGCAGGAAGGGTCAACCTTGTGAGGGCGGCAAAAATTGTCATAGCGGAATGTCTTGATCTTCTTGGGGTGAACGCTCCAGAGAGAATGTGAGATGCCTTCGCTCAAGAATATATTACTGTTTGCGCTGGCGGTTGTCTTGCTTGCGATAACGTTGAGTTACTACAGGTTTGAACTTGACAGGATAGCGCAGATACGAGAACAGATCGGCAAGAGTGAGATTGTGCTGAAAGAGAAACGAGACTCAGTCCGAGCCTACAAAGAGAAAGTAGAGTTCTACAAGACGCAGGAAGGAGTCGAACATTTAGCGCGTGAACAGTATAATCTTGTCGGGCCTGGCGAGAGAGTCATCTTGCTGAGAAGCCCCGACAATGAGCCGGAATTTTGAGACGAAAAATCCCCCTCGCTTTGAAGGGGGATTTATTTTTAGTGAAGGAAATCGAGGAGACTCGGCTGAATCAGTCTTGAGATTACAGCGAGGTTAGCCTGATACATGTAGTCGGCAATCATGAGCTGTGAAATCGCCTCAGCAGGATCAATCTTTACGAGATCGTCATACTGTTCTGTCATGATTCCGTTCTCATCGACAAGACGCTCCGTGTTGTACTGGTAACGTGCCTGTAATGCTCCGTCTTCAGCCATGACTGAAAGAATGTTGCTGATGAAGCTGTCGATTCTCGGTAACATCTTGTCGGCAAGGTCGTCCCTGTTACCGGCTTTTACAGCGGCTATAACGTCATTGATTACGCCGAAGCCGTTTTGACGCATCGTGTTGGCACCGCTCCTGATTGTTGCGTTCTGTGTGTGAATGCCGTCATCGTACATTCCGTTGCCGTCAATCCCTCGTGTCTGTGCGTCCCCTTCGAGGTTGTAACCGCCTCTGTAGTAAGTTCTGGCTGATGTGCCTGTTCCAAGAAAATCATCAGAACTTTTTTCGGTAATGTATGAAATTTCCGCGCTCAAAGCATTACCGCTGCCGTCCTCAAAAGATATTGTCCCTGCGCTTTCGTCCGCAACCGCCTTAATCCCTTTTACACTGTTGAACGCCGTTATGATTGCGTCTTTTCTTTCGTCAGCGGTTTTAGCATTTGAGAGGTCAACGGTGTATGTCTTCTTATCAATGATTACGTTCAATTCGTTTGTCTCGATGTTCGCGTAGTCGAAAGTGTCATTGTCTGTGTTACGTTCGCCAAAACCGATTTTCACCGAGTAGCCTCTAGGAGACCACACCATCAACTGATTGTCCTCGCTGATTTCGGCTTGAACGTCATAGTCCTGCATTCTTGCGTTGATGAACTGAACGAGGTCGTCAGCCTTTATCTTGTCGTCAGCGGTAACATCACGCATGGCCGTCAAGTCAAGTGTGTGTGTGTAGCCTGCAACGGTGATGTTCATCGTGTCAGCCGGGAAACTCGCTGCTTCTGTCTCAGTTGCCATCTTCCACTCAAAAGCCATTATCCCGTCATCGTCATCGAGTCGCCCCTGAACGCCCGTTGACAGTCCGAGAGCGTCTTCGGCTAAATGTCCCTTGATGTCGAGAACGTTCACGGCTGAACCGTCAACGCTTGAGAGTGAGATTATCGGGTAATCCCCTGAGTTTCTTCCCGACTGTCCCATGTGTGTATCGTAGTAGTTGACATAGAGCCAGTCGCCTGCTTGAGTCCTGAGTCGGTCTAAAACGTCTTTCACTGTGTCTTCTGCGCTAACGTCAATTTCAACGCTATGAGACAAATTCGAGAAACGTATAGTCCCTTCTGAGCCGAAAGTTGCTTTGTCCGTCATTTCTTGGGCTGTTTGATGAAGATTTGACGTTACACCGCCGTGAATGCCCATTTGAGCGGCAAGACCGCCGGAATAACTGTCCCATTGCGGATCATTGAACGGCATATCAACAACCGTGAACGCTTCGCCAGAAAGAAAATACATCGCTGAAGACTCGCCGAGTGCTTTCCCATCGCTGTCAACATGTCTCACAAAGCCCATAATGTCATGGCCTTCCTGTTCGTTCACCTGTTCAACGATTGACTTCATGACTTTTGAGCGGTCAACAAAGCCTGTCTCTTCGTCAATGACTTCAGCTTTTTTGATGTTGACATCGTAATACATTCCGCAATTCATCTGAACTCTCATGGGTATTCCAACGTTGTCATCGACACAAGGGGCTGACGGGAACGTAACACACCTCATGCCAGTGCCGATGTCATTTTCAGTGTAAGGGTCAGTCCTGAGAGCTGTTGACAGTCCGAGAACATCAGCGTAATGATTCTTGTTCATGTCGAGAAATACGACCTGTTCGCCGTTGTAGCCTCGAATTACGAGCCTTTGAGTTTTTTTCTCAGAATCAAGAGTCGGCACAGAGTCATCATCAACATCTTCGCTCACCGTAACTTCAAGCCAGCCCGTTCCAGCGTTCTTGAGTCTCTCGGCTAATTCCGTGAGCGTGTAAGTTCCTGAGTTCAGCTTGATGTCAGCCGTTCTTCCTCCGCTCGTAACACGCCAATGAAGCTGCTCGCCGTCTTCAACCGTTAGAGTGTCATTCATTCCGAACTCACGAGACTTCATGGCCGTCTCCATTCCGAGAACGTCAAAAACGTCCATGTGGCTGTGGTCAAGTTTCCTGTTCTCGCTTCTTGCCGTGATTGTGTCATCGGTGTATTCGTTGTTGTCATTCTTGGGAAGATCGAACATTGCCCTTGCGTTGCCTTCGGCTTTAATCGTCAATGAAGGGTAATGCAGCGATTCCTGTGCTTCGTCAATGTGGAGTCTGTCGGCAGGTAAATCACCAGTTCTTTCGGCTGAGATTACGATTCTTTTACCGTCAGCCGATGTTCGTGAGAAGATGCCGTTAATCGAGTTGATTTTCTCAGCGACTGTTATGGCCGTATCGGTTGACTCGATTCTTACCATTGACATTGCAGCAAGCTCTGTGTCGCTCTTACTGTCAAGGTCGATTCCGTCTGTTGAAGGAAGAGAATTATCACCGACAGCAAACGAAATGTATTCGTATCCTGATGCAGGCTTCCAGTCGCCAGAACTTAAATCAAGACTCGTTACAGTGGCTTCCGTAGGCATGTAGTCAGTGTCAGGCCAGCCGGTAATGCCGACTTTCTCGCCTGTGTTCGACTTGATGATGAGCTGTTGAGTCCCTGCCTGTTCATCTCGTTCAATGTAAGCGTGTACAAGCATGTCGGCTCCCTGTTCTTCAAGCGCGCTGTTCACTATGTCGGCCAAGTCCTGAAGGCTTATTCCTGTTAATTCATCGGGGTCTCTGTAGCCGTTATCGTCTGAGTAATTGACGAGTTTGGCGTTCGTGTCATTATCGGGGTACTTGTTGGTCAGATCGTGATCGTAGTCTCTCCAGTCTTCCGGAATAAACACGGAAAGAGTCCTGTTTCCTACGGTGATTTGTACTTTCTCTTCACGTCCCTGCCATGTCCAGTCCAAGTCAACAAAGTGTGAGCATATGAAGTATGAGTCTTCGTTCTCAGGGACAATATCGCTTCCAGTGAACGAAACATCACCGAGAAGGCTCTCGCTTAACGCGTATTTTATGCGTTCGTCATTGCCCTGATACTTGATGCTTCCGTCAGACATGGTAACAAAAGGCATAGTGCTTGTGTCAGTTCCGCCGAATAAGTACTGGCCTGCCACTTTAGTGTTGAGGTTGTCTATCATGATTTTCTTGTTCGCTTCAATCTGAGCGTTAATGTCTTCGAGCTGGTCAGCCGTCAACGCTCCGTCACCAGCCTGTATGACTAGACTCCTGATAGACTGCACAGCGTCAAGAACATTATTCAAAGCACTGTCAGCGTAACGCAGCATTGTTATACCATTGACGGAATTGGTCTGGTATCTGTCATTAGCGTTTATTGCCGACTGAACAGAAAGCGAGCGTGATATTGCCGACGGATTATCGGAAAGTTTATTGTATTTATTCCCGGAAGCTATTTGCTGTTGAAGATTTTGAATGTTCCTCTGGCTTTGCGACAGAGAGTCCATTAAGCTCCCGTACATTGTTGCCGTAGTCAGCCTGTTGTACATATTTGAAGTCTCCTTTTCTGTTACAAAAAAATCCCTCCCGTTTCCTTCCAGGAGGGTGAGAAATTCTCAACGGGTTCTGTCAATTTTATCGGCCGACAAGACCCATTCCGTTAATGATAGTGTTCAACATTTCGTCAAACGCCGTGATATATCTCGACATCGCTCCGAACGCCCTGTTGAGTATCACAATGTCCATTAGTTCCTCGTCAAGATTAACGCCTGAACAAGCCTGACGCTGTGAATTGATTTGGTCTGACACTGTAGCTTCTGTTGTGTACATGAGCTTTGCGTGTCCTGCCTCAGTTCCGATTTGTGAGAGCATAGCGTCATAGATTCCGCTGATTGTCATTGTTCCGTTTTCAAGCACTTTGTCGAAATTGAGGTTGACCATTCTCGCAGCGTTAGTACCGTCTCCAGCACCTCCGCTTTTACCGTAGACCGCTTTGCCGTCAGCGTTTTTGCTTCCCATAGCTGCACCGATAAGCGAAGGGTCATAACTGACTCTGTCGGTAACGCTGAGATTCTTAGCTGCTCCTGCTTTGAACGCAAGACTATTGAAGAATGCGACACCTGTTGTGTTGAGGTCAGACGAAACGCCGTAACCTGAATATTGATATGCGTTGACATGCTTTGCGAGGCCGTAAGTCATTTCATCAATGCTTGCTTTGAGGCCGGGAATGATTCCGTCTCTTGCTTCTTCGAGGCCTTTAATGCTTCCGTCCCTGATGTGGTGAATGACCCTGATTGTTGTTGTTCCAGTACTCTTGAGGTTGAGCCACATGCCGGGGTTGACTTCGGTGAGTTCTGTAGCTTTGTACCTGCTGTGAATGTCGCCTGATGTGGCCGGGACTCTTCTGGCCATGTTGAACATGTTGTCGCTTGAGAGGTAGTGAACACCGTTGAGGCTGAACGATGCGTCATTTGAGACTCCTGTCGGCGGAATATAGGCGACTTCCCTGAAAGTTGTAGCATAGATAGGTTTGCCGTCATCATCTGTTCCAATCTGAATGTCAGTGTCTACAGGCTGATTTTGTGTCAGTCCCAGTCGGCGCAAGACCTGCATGTTTCCATCTTCACCGCCCATGAGTGTTATTCTCTGAGCTTCACCGGCAACGTTGGCTGAAATCTCAAGGTAGCCATTATCGACAGAAGCGTGAACCCAATGTTCCGGCGCGGTCAATCCGAACTCAGCCTGATACTTTTCGTTTATCTTGTTGCGAATGGTAACGAGGCTGTCGGAGTTCTCAACGTCAATAGTGATGACGGGGCTTTTGTTGACCATGCCCATAATTTCGGCCAAATTTCCTTCAACATCAGAGATTGAGAGCAGATGATTTTCTCCTGACTCGATGTAGAACTGTGTTTTATCGCCCTTTGAAGTTTTACCCGCTGTTACTTTCATTTTTGCGAGTGATGGAGTGTCAGTGTCTCTAGCCTTGCTGAAAGTTTCTTCGAGGAAGTCGGTCAAGTCTTCAACCGTTAATTTTTCTCCGACTTCTTTGGAGTTAGCCAGATCGGAACTGAGAATCCATTTTTCCGTCGAAGCGTTCCACGAAGCAGTTATGTCAACCTGATCGCCTGACACGCCGATTCTGAAAGTGTGCTTTCTCGTTGATTTTGTGTCGCCTTCTGCTATTGGTCCGAGTATGTCGCCTTGTTCGAGATTTTTGCCGGTATTCCCGCCGAAATTGTTGGACGTTACGCGAGTGCCCTGAGTGCCGACTTGTATTCTGAAAGAGCCGGAAATGTTCAAAGGATCGTCAACGCTTGCAGGTTCAACGCGCATGTTTACGCCTGTCATCTCACGTTTTGCCTCAGTCAGTAGACCGAGCATTCCGCTGTAGTCCGTGAGTTCAACGGGAGAATTTGAAGCCTTTGCCGTGAATATTATCGAATTTCCGTCAAGAGTCGCTGTAACTCCAACTTCAGTGCTTGTCGCTTTCGCTTTTTTGTTGATGAACTCTACTAATTTTGCCGCTGTCAAGTCTCCTGTTACTGACTCTGATACAACATTGCCGTCAGAGTCTAGCTCTGGGTTGCCGTTTTTCTCTGCTCTCAGCTTCCAGCCATCAGAAGTCTTGTCGATTTTCACCGTGAGTACACTTGGGTTATTGTCCGTATCAAGCACTCTGAACTGTAATTTACGCGATATATCCGAGCTACCCTCAGTGAGTATCACACCGCCGTTAAACTCCGAAGTCTTTACCGCATAAGTCTCAAGGCAGTGAGCGTTACCGCCTCCAACAGTCCACTCAACGCCGTTAGCTGTCCTGTCAACCGAAAGCTGATACGATCCTTCCGCCCCTGTGGCTAATGCTTCGGCTATGCTTGGATCGTCAACTATGTCGAACTCGTTTTCAGCAACTTGAACGTCATAATATACCTGATTGTCCCACATGAAGGCGTGAGCTTTAAGTTCTCTGACATTTATACCCTGAACGAGGACTTTTCCGTTGACCGACAGGAAAAATTCTCCTTTGACACCGTTGCTCTCATAAGGCTCATTATAGGAGATGTCCATCATTTTTGAGAGCTTGTCAACGATAACATCACGCTTGTCCCGGAGGTCGTTTGCGTTTTGGCCTAAAGTTTCGGCCTCGTAAATTTCTTTATTGAGTGCTGCTATGTTGTGAAGCATTCCGTTGGCATCGTCAACGGCCTGTTTAATCTCAAGATTGATACTTTCGTTATATGTGTTGAAACTTGAAACAAGATTGCCCAGCATTGAGCCTAGAGAATTTGCCGATGTTACGAGAGCCTGACGAGCTGAAGTATCTTCGGGCTTCTCCTGCATGGCCTGCATACTTGTGAAAAATGTATCCATCGCCGAACGTATCCCGGAAGAATTTGGCTCTGATATATAGTTCTGTATGGTCTCATAAAGATCGTTTATTTTTTCCCAATATCCTAGCGTAGATTGTACGTCCCTGAACTGGAAATCAAGAAATTCATCTCGTATTCTCTCTATGCTTGAGACGATCATGCCGTTTCCGAGCTGGCCTACATTGGGTATGTCCTCAGGCACTGCGGTAACATAATTCACACGCTGACGGGAATAGCCTTCAGTGTCCATATTCGAGATATTATGGCCGACTGTCTGCATACCAAGCCTGAAGGCATTAAGTGCGCTGCGTCCCAGTTCTATTCCTCCGAAAGTGCTGCTCATTCTACTCTACCCCCTGAAATCAGCCGAACCAGACTGAGACATCATATCACCGTTAATTCTCCGCCACTCGGACAATAACATTGATGTATACTGTTCGTGCTGGTCAATAAGTCCTGTCAAAATCATCATTTCCGATTTCAACACAAAAACGGACTGGGTTAATTTATCCACAGCCCTGTTAAATTCAATTTTCTCATCATCTTCCATGACTGAGGCAAGAGAACTAGCGTTAGTGCCGCATGAATATTTTTGTGCGAATCTTCTTGTCAGATCTTCACGCAGCTTCTCTTGAGACTGTGCCTCGAACGACAAGTCACGAGCCTCGTCCATGATAGCGTTGACGGTCTCAGTGTCTCTGACACGCATTGCAGCACGCTGTTCACGGATAGCGTCAATCATGTCGTCAATGCAGTCAGCTTCGTCAAGAACCGCGTCAATCAGTTCGTCAACTTCAGCCCGCATGATGAATTATTCTTCCGCAGCGTTCAACATTCCGGCCATGTATAGAATGTTAGCCAGTTTATCGAGCGGTGGGTTATAAGTTCCCGATTCTATTTTTGACTTTAAGTCTGCCACTAAATTTTCACGCACATCGGGTATATTTTTCATTTCAGCGTTTACTTTAGCGAGCAGTGAACCGAACGAACTGATATTAGCGTTGTCAGTCTCGGTGAATGATCCGTTGTTGTATGAGACACTGCGCTTTGATTTTTTATTGTTGAGGGCTTCTGCTGAATAATGCCCTGATATTCTGCCGATCATTTCCCGTTCCTCCTCCTTGAAAAATTCATTGTCCTCGACTCATGTAACTTTTCGGAGCTTTGAGGGGTTATCTTTAGCTGATGGGTAAATAGTTTTCGTTCGCTATGCGTCTACCTGATAACAGTGATAGTAGTTTTATTGAGGCAATGAAAAATATTTATGACGCTATAAGGTTTCGGATAATCTTTCATGACTAAGCCTCCTTGTGTCTGTTATAATCCTAAAAATTCTCAGCGCAAGAAGGCTCCCACCTCTTTAGGTGGGAGATGAATTGCGCTATTTAGGATATAATAATTTTATGACAGAAGAAGAGAGATTAGCGAAAAACCAAAGAATCCGCGAACAGAGCATAATGACGAAGCAAAAACGCAAGCGTCAGATTTGTCGTGTATACCGTGTAAAAATCGACTTCTCTCATCTTAGTCAAGCTCAGAGAACTCATCTCAAAATGCTTTTTGTCGAAGCTAAATGGCTCTACAACGACGCACTAACTTTCATGATTGAACACGACATTAACGACTACGATACAACAACACAGACAGTAAATGCACTTGATAAAGACAGGCAGCCGATAACACATGAATTGCAATATATCTCATCGCAAATGAGGCAGTCTGTTATTCAAGGGATAAAGTGTAGCCTTAAATCTCTTTCAACATTGAAGAAAAATAATCACACAGTAGGCAGTCTGCGTTACAAGTCTGATTATGTGTCGATAAATCTTAAACAACATAAAATAACGTATAGGTTTTATGACCAATGGCACATAGGGCTTCAGGGTTTCAAGGAACGTATACGAATTAGGGGAGCTAATCAGTTCTGGAATATACCGGACTTAGAATTTGCAAATGCGAAACTTTTGAATCTTCCGGATGGCTATTATCTGGCAATAACAACGTATCAGAATAAGGGAGGTGAGATGAAGAAATATAAGCCCGAAATCGGAATAGACATGGGAATAAAAACGACAATAACAACCTCAGACGGCATGAAATATAAAGTGCTGATTGAAGAAAGTGAACGAATAAAGAAGTGCCAGCGTTTAATAGCACGGCGTAAAAAAGGTTCAAACAATCGGTACAAAGCGAGGAAGTTATTGCAGAGAGCATATCAGAAATTAACGAGCCGTAAAAAAGATGTGGCGAATAAAATCGTGCATGAGCTATTAGAGCATGAGCAAGTATATATGCAGGATGAAAATATTTCCGGCTGGCATAAAGGCTTGTTCGGCAGGACAGTGCAGCATTCTGTATTAGGACTAGTGAAAGCAAAAATGATACATAATGAACGAGTAACAGTGCTGTCATCGAGAGAACCGACAACGAAATATTGTCCCTGCTGCGGAAAGCTAAAGAAGGATATAACATTAGCAGACCGAGTATATAAGTGTTCGTGCGGATATGAAGAAGACCGAGACATCCATGCGGCGCGAAATATGATATTGCTGTCGAGAAAATATACCTGTGGGACGCAGGGAATTAACGCCTTTGGAGAGGACGTAAGACGACATGAGTCGGAAGATTTGTGTTGCAGCCTCGTAGAATTAGGAAGCCCCCGCTTCTATAAGCGGGGGTAGTTCACGATGATAATGTGCGGTTATCTCGGCGGAACGATTATCGGACTGATACTCAGGAGGCTTATCAGTAAACATCCCTATTCCTAAAGGCAAGGGCTTTCAGAGAAGTTTGACACACGGACTAAACGTCTGAACTCGCATAATACCGCTTCAGAATGTCCTTATT
>CAJODC010000021.1 GCA_905233215.1 uncultured Synergistales bacterium | reverse complement strand
GACTACGATACAACAACCCATACAGTTCACGGGCTGGACAAAGACAAGCAGCCTGTAACCCATGAGCTTGAATATTTAGCCTCACAGATGAAGCAGTCAGTCATTCAGGGCATAAAGCACAGCTTGAAATCTCTTGCAGCTTTGAAGAAACATAATCATACTGTCGGTAATTTGCGCTATAAGTCGGATTATGTGTCAATCAACCTTCAGCAGCATCGTGTAACGTACAGATTCTATGATAAAAATCACATAGGACTTCAAGGCTTCAAGGAACGCATACGGATAAAAGGAGCTAATCAGTTCTGGAATATCCCTGATATAGAGTTTGCGAATGCGAAATTACTTAGTCAGCCTGATGGCTATTATCTTGCGGTAACAACATATCAGAACAATGGAGGTGAAAAGAAAAAATATAAGTCTGAAATTGGGATAGATATGGGAATCAAGACCTCAATAACGACATCGGAAGGTAAGAAATACAAAGTGCTGATTGAAGAAAGTGAACGAATAAAGAAATGCCAGCGATTGATAGCCCGGCGTAAAAATGGTTCAAGCAATCGGTACAAAGCTAGAAAATTGTTACACAGAGCATATCAGAAATTAACGAGCCGTAAAAAAGATGTTGCGAATAAAATTGTCCATGAGCTTTTAGAGCATGAACGAGTGTATATGCAGGATGAAAATATTTCCGGCTGGCATAAAGGCTTGTTTGGCAGGACAGTGCAACATTCAGTGTTAGGATTAGTAAAAGCGAAACTGATACATAATGAGCGAGTAACAGTGCTGTCACCAAGAGAGCCAACCACGAAATATTGCCCGTGTTGCGGAAAACTGAAGAAGGACATAACGTTAGCAGACAGGGTATATGAATGCACATGCGGATATAGAGAAGACAGAGATATACACGCGGCTCGTAACATGATATTGCTGAGTAAGAAACATACCTGTGGGACGCAGGGAATTAACGCCTTTGGAGAGGACGTAAGACAATATGAGTCGCAAGACTTGTGTTGCAGCCTCGTAGAATTAGGAAGCCCCCGCTTCTATAAGCGGGGGTAGTTCACTTCTTCTTGAACGCTTGACCGAGCAAGTTCCATTCCTCAAAGCCTTTCAGTTTTGTTACGATTGAATACACTCCAGCACTCAAAGCGATTACGCCAAGCACCCAAAGTGAACGAACTCCGATTCCTGCATCGGTGTTATACGGCCAAGCCCAGCGGTAAATCATAACTGAAGCGTCAATCACGGCGAGTGCAACGAGATAATCGCCGAAGAGTTCCCAAGTAATGATTCTCAAAGGCCGTGCAAGTTTCTTTTTGACGTAATAGAGTCCGAGAAGCCCCGACAAAGTGAAAGCTATACCCGGAGCGAGGGCGAGACCGTTATAACCCATAGGCCACACGAGAATGAACGACAACAAAGCCGTTGAGCCTACACTGAACGCCGTAACCTTGAAGGCTTCTTTCGGCATCGACAGGGCATAAAGCGCACGCATAACGACAGTAGAACATGCCATTCCCGGAAGACCGAGCATACTGAAGGCCAGTGTTGACGATGTAGCCGACCAAGCCCAGCCGCTGAACTCGCCGCGAACGAAGACCAAGTGAACGAACTCGTCAGAAATCGCTATCACTCCTAGTGAAGCAGGAAGCACAACGAAGAGAGCGAATCTCACCGCCTGCCTCAACGTGTCTGTGAAGTCTTCGTCATCTTTTGCCCGTGATAACTGAGGTAGTACGGCCTGTGATATTGCTATGACGAAGAGTCCGAGCGGTAACTGTAATATTCTGTTCGAGTAATTCAAGACTGATATACTTCCTTCTTGAAGGAACGAGCCAAGCATACGGCTTATTACTGGGTTGACCTGATTCAATGATAATCCTGCTGCGTAAGGCAGAAAGAGTTTCAATATACGTTTGAGATCTGGATCGTTCAGGTTAGGTTTTGCCGGGTAGAGTACGGCTTTCATTCTGAAACTGTAAGTCCATTGCGTCAGGAAATGTGCAAAGCCTCCACAGAGTACCGACAGTGCCAGACCGTAAACCCCGAATTTCGCGGCGAAGAACGGAGCTGTAACGATGAATACTAAGTTGCTGAACGCTGGAGACAATGCCGGGACGAAGAACGAGCCTAAAGAGTTTAATTCACCCATAGTGAGAGCTTCGATTGAGATGAATATCAGGAACGGGAACATCAAGCGGGTCAAACCGACAGTAAGAGCGTGATTTTCTGGGTCAAAACCAGGAGCCATGATTTTGACGAGACCGGGAGCGAAAAATATTCCGAGTCCTACGACAATACATGTTGCGCAGAGCAAGACGGTCATTGTACCGCGAGCAAGGGCTAAGGCTTTTTCCCTGCTCTTTTCGAGTGCCTGAGAGAATACCGGGACGAACGCTGCCGATAATGCTCCTTCAGCCAATAATTGACGTGCTAAATTCGAGAGAGTGTAAGCGATGTTGAAAGCGTCCATGTATTTTGTTGCTCCGAAGAACGCTGCTACAAGCACCTCACGAGCTAGACCGAGTATTCTGCTCATTAGAGTCCCGGCCATCATGAAGACTGCGTGTTTCACCATTGAAGGATTCTTGTTATTCTGCAAAGTTTAATCACCTGTTCACTTTGTATTTGTTGACGTTGAAAGAGTGTAAGCGCAGATTACTTTTGCTCCAGCGAGTCTGCAAGCCTCAGAGAACGCAATGAGAGTGTAACCTGTAGTGCAGACATCATCAACAAGTGCGACTCTAAGTCCCCTAATATCACGCTTGAATCTGAAATCATCAGGGGCAATATTTGTTTTACGTTCTTTTGCGCCAAGCATCATTTGATGAGGCCGTTCTCGTGTTCTTTCCGCAACGTCAAGCATTTCAACTCCCCAATAATCGCACATTCCTTTTGACAGTTCCAGAGTCTGATTATATTTTCTTTCACTGTTCATTCTCAAAGGAGCTGGAATGATGAAATCTGCTTCTGTTTTGACGAAACTTCTTGCCATGCACACGCCTAAAGGGTGTCCCATATCTTTACGGCCTTCTTCTTTGAATCTGTGAATGACTTTTTTCACTGCCGGGTTATGATGATACAGTGCTGAATAGACTGTGAGATTTCCGAAGTGCCTAGTGATTATTTTCTCGTTGAACACGTGGTAGAAGCCTCGAGCGTTTGAGGCCATTACATCACGCTTTATCATTTTTTCCCTGCATGAGTCGCAGAGACTGACACCGATTCGACCGCAGACCTCACAGCTCACAGGCCACAAAAGCTGAAGGAAGTACCTAAACGCCCCTTGCAATATGTACGAGTTCATCACATCTGTTGTTGCGTTCATCGTCTGAATGTCCCTTAACCCAGTGCCACGTTACATTATGAATCCTTGTGAGTTCATCGAGGCGTTCCCATAAATCACGGTTAAGGACATCACCGCCCGTTGAAGTCTTCCAGTTCTTGCGCTTCCAGTTGTAGAGCCAGCGTTTGACAAAAGCATTCTGAAGGTACGCCGAGTCGGTATGAATATCAACATCACACGCCGTCTTCAACGCCTCAAGAGCCTTTATAGCCGCTGTAAGTTCCATTCTGTTGTTGGTCGTTCCGGGTTCAGAGCCGTAAATTTCTTTCTGTGCGTTATGTTCAGGCGAATAGAGAATCGCTGCCCAGCCTCCAAGTCCGGGATTTGGCGATGCTCCTCCGTCTGTGTAAATGATAACGTGAGGTCTCATTGCTCGAAGTCTATCTCAATCACTACAGGCCCTTCAGTGTAAATATCGCCTGACGCTGAAGCATTGATTATCACAGAGCCTTCAATCGTTCCGAGTTCGTCAACAGCAGCAAAGAACGCTTCGCCGTCAAGAGTCCCGACATTATTCGTTACTGGATCGGGAAGTATTCCATCATTGACGGCCTTGTTGCGAAGTTCACGAAGGAATGTGTGCAGGATTTCCTCCGGAGATGATGACGATGATTTTCTGTCGATGAATTTTCTGTAGACCGATGAGCCGTCCTCGTAGGTTAGAATGCTCGCTCCCGTCTCAAGTCTGGCCATGACGCTCAAATCTTCGCCGACCGTGTAATTTTCGCCCGACAAAGCCCGGACATACTGCCTCATATCAGCACTCAATAGTTCACTGATTAACGCCTCTTCATTTTCCGTGTCAAACTCAACCGGAATGTCTCTCAATTTCGTGAAGGACTGGTCAGAAATTTTTGACAGAATGTTGAGTCTCACCTGTTGTTTCAAGGCGTTCAGTCCCGAAATTATTTCGTCCCTCGATGTATCAGGCTCAAACGCTGTCTGACCGAGCAGAACATTCGCGCTCAACGCTATAGCCTCGCTCTTGAGAGCCTTCAATGCGTGCCGTAACTGTTCGGACTCCTCACGCATCACACGGAGCTGTGCTTCAAGTTCGAGTTTCTCCTGTTCGAGAATTAGTCGGTCGTTCCTCATAGTGTCGAGTTCAAAGCCGGTGAGGTCTAAACTTGCTGACACTTCCGCAAGAGATACCCTCATTTGTTCGGTGTTGCTCTCGCTTCTGGTCAACTGAAACTGAAGGTCATACATCTGCTGTTTCAGTATCTTCATTCCGAAAAGAGCCGTTCTCACGTCCTGCGACAACACCGACATTACCGACAAAATCCCGATCGCTATCAACGCTCCCGTTATGGCTGTGATGAGTCTGCTTGTGTGCTTCGGCCTGAGCTTGAACACTGATACTCTTTTCTTGCCCCATTTTGAGCCGACAGAGTCGCCCAAGACCGAGAGTCCTGCGCTTGCCAGTATCAATGATATTATAGGGAGCCAATTTGTATCTTCGATGAAGCGAATCATTTTTTGAGGAATACTGCTGACAGTTCAGAGATCAATACCGCCGTGAATATCATTGCACAGCCTGTGAGCATTCTAACTGTTACCGTCTCGCCGAGAAAAATTACGCTTGCCAAAAGTCCGAACACTGACTCAAGGCTCATTATTATTGTGGCGTGTGATGGCTCTGCGTATTTCTGGGCGATTATCTGAATCATGTAACAGCCGAAAGTAGCGAACACTATCGTTATCACAAGCTCTGTCAAACCGTTCATGCTGAAATATTCCGAAGGTGTCTCAAAAATTATTGACGTTACAAGCGACATCACAGCGAACACAACGAACTCAACGAAGCTCAAAGCGATAGGGTCAGTGTCGGAAGTGTAACGGCTGATAGCTATGACCTGTACAGCGAAGGCAAGCGCACATATAACCGTGAGAATGTCGCCGATGTAGGCTTGAGGGCCTGAAGTTTCATCGCCCGAAAGAAGGTACATTCCGGCAACGCACAGCACAGCCGCTCCGATAGTCAGCCAGCCGGGAAAAATCCGCCTCAATCCCCAGAGCATGAACGGCACCATTAACACATAAGTTGCCGAAATGAACGCTGAACGCCCTCCGCCGATGTACCGCAGTCCGATTGTCTGAACGGTTATGGCAACGTACAAAAGAACGCCGATGATTATTCCGCCCTTCAGTGTTTTACTGATTGAGGCGTTGATTCTCTTGTGGAAGAAAATATATATCATGGCCGCTCCGGCACTGAATCTCAAGAACAGAAGCCAGCAGGCCGGGTAAATTCCGACAAGAATTTTCATCGTTGGGAAAGTTATTCCCCAAAAGAAAGCGCAGTAGAGAAAGCCTAAGTCAGCAAGCATTATTGAATCCTCCGAGCCTCAATGTAATATCGTTTCTCGCTAGCGTGTCCCATTGAGAATGTCTTTCTCGGAAGGACTCCTGACTCCGAAATCACTCGGAAGAAATCACGTTTTGCCGACTCATCAAACGCCGGAAGCTCAAAGCCTATTGTCCCCTCTTCTGATGAAAGTTCCTTCAGAGCGTCAGTATCGTGAATGTAATCAATACTGCAATTATTTTCATCGAGATATTTTTGAAGGACTATTAACGGCGATGCTCCTTTTGACTTGTCGATTTTGATTGTGCCTTCTTTGTTTTGACAATAATATTTTATCGGCCATGATTCTTTTTTGGCACAGATATTTTTCTCAACGTCAGCAATGAACGCGTCAACATTGACTCCTCTCACTATTCTGTGAATAGGCTCAAACTTCAACGCTTCATCATGAATGTTCTCAAGTTCGACCATTGCGTAACGTGAAGTGATGCCGTCCTCGTAACAGGCTTTAGCAGCAGCGAGCGAATGATTCCCATCACCTACAGCGAAGACCAGCGATAATTCACGGCTCTTCCGCTTAATGTACGAGTCAATTCTCATGTTCAAAGCTCTTTTGTTGTCGCCCCTGATTAACCAGCCCCGAATATGTCCGCCCCCTAACATCAAGTTGAAATCGTAAAGTTTCGTCATCGAATGTTTAGCGAGTGTCAAAGGCTCAATGATTTCCCTTCGTTCGTCATCACAAAGAAGTATAACGTGTGAAAGTTCTAGCGGTGAATTTTCACGGATTGATTTTCTCGGCGGTATTCTTTCTTTGACGGTCTGTTCTGTCGCTCTGATTAACGGCGTTGTGTCATGTCTGTAATCGTAATCTTCAAGATCAATCGCTCCGACTATTCCTTTTCTCGCTGAACCGTCAAGCATCTCTCGTTCAACGTATATGTATGCGTTCTTGTACTCTGTGAAAATATTTCGAGACAAGTAATCATTCATGGCCTTGTTGATTTTTGAGACTGCCTGCGAATTATCGTCCGTCAAAAACGCTTCGGGCAGAATCAAGTTATAGGCTGAAGGCGAATCACCTGCGTTCGCTTTGACTTTCTCCCAGTAAGACGGCTGTGAAGTGAACTGGTCGCAGGCTATGACTGCCCATCGTGATAAGTCGTCAAGTTTTGGGAGCAATAAATTTGCTGGTCCGAATATGATTTTCTCATTCCCTTCGTGTTTTATTTTTCATTATACATTAAAGAATTTGACGCTACGATTCCTTGCGATGTGAGCGGCTGTATTTTTTTGCGATTTTTGACAAACGTTTTCACAGTGTTAGAATGACGCATATTTTTGGCAGAGAAAGGAGACTTTTCCCCCCGTAACCATGAACTGCAAAGCAGCAATAATCACAGCCGTTAAAGTTGAAACGGATTCAGTGATGTGTCTGTATGACAACTGGGAAAAGGTTACATTTTGCGGAGACGCACAGGAATATTATCAGGCATCATTCAGCAGGAACGGCAAAGAATATTCACTGGTAACAGCTCAACAGAATGCAATGGGAATGACTGCGGCCGCTTTTCTGTCAGCAAAAATAATGTCAAGATTTCACCCTGAATACCTCATTATGTGCGGAATTGCTGCCGGCTTAGGGCCTGAAAGCGAACAAATGTACGGTGATGTCATGATACCTGATACGGTCTGGAACTGTTCATCAGGAAAATTCACTGTCCCTAAAGACCCCGCAATCTCTTTCGGTGAGGTAGGCTTTCTTCCCAGACCCGTTTCGCTCTCGCTAGATTCATCACTCCTTGAGATCGTCAAAAGCCTCAAAGGACACTGCGAATTTGAACTCAACATAGGCCCTATGGCCTGCGGAGCTTCTGTAGTAGCCAACAGGGAATTTATCGAGAAGCGTATACTCTCATTCATGCCCGGCACTATAGGTCTCGACATGGAGTCCTACGGGGTTTTCTACGCTGCCGAAAACGCCCCTGACCCAAAACCGAAAGCTATCGTCATCAAGGGCAATGCGATTACGCCGACGCAAAAAAATGCGACAAGTATCAGAAATTCGCGGCCTATAACAGCAGCATGTTCACGAAATTTTTGCTTGAGAACTTCCTGACAGAAAACTAGACTCTGATATTTGCTTGCCTGATTAAGGATTTAGGCTTATCATTTCTCAGTTAGTATTCCATAACTATATTCTATTATGAGGGGGAACAGCTTTTGCATAAGATACTTGAGAAACGCCAGCTCTCTTACGACAAAGAGAGAGACCAGAGCGTTTATTATTTCAAAGTCGAAGCACCCGAAATCGCGCGCAACAGAAAAGCAGGACAGTTCATCATTTTCCAGATTGATGAAGATTACGGCGAACGCATACCCTTGACGATCGCTGACGCAAACCCTGAAGAAGGCTGGATCGCAATAGTGTTCCAGACAGTCGGCGCAACAACTCGCAGTTTCTCGCAGAAATTCAACGTTGGCGACAACATTCCCGTACTCGTCGGGCCTCTCGGTAAACCCACGCACATCGAGAAGAAAGACGGACTCGTTGTCTGTGTCGGTGGCGGTATCGGAATCGCTCCGTTACACCCAATCGTTGAGGCTAATCACAGAATCGGCAACAAAGTCGTTACTATCATCGGCGCAAGAACGAAGGAATTATTGTTCTTCGAGGACGAAATGCGCAAAGCAAGCGATGAGTTAATCGTTGTAACTGATGACGGCTCATACGGCCGTAAAGCAGTCGTTACCGCTCCTCTCACTGAGATTTGCGAGAAAGAGAAAGTCAGCGAGATAGTCTCAATCGGCCCGGCCATCATGATGAAATTCTGTGTCGCCGCAGCAAGACCCTTCAACGTTCCAATCACAACATCGCTCAACACAATCATGATTGACGGTACTGGAATGTGCGGCTGCTGCCGTGTCAGTGTCGGCGGAAAGACGAAATTTGTCTGTGTTGACGGCCCTGAGTTTAACGGCTATGAAGTTGACTTTGACAACATGATGCAGAGAATGACGGCGTTCAAAGACAAAGAGCGAGAAGCTGACCACAAGTGCAGAATCGGACTCGATGCTGGAAAGGCTGGTGCTTAAAATGAGCGAACACAAGACAACAGAAATGTTACAGGAAGAAGCCGCGAAACTTTTTGCTGAAATCGAAGCGAAAAAGTCAGCAGGAACAAAATTAACTCCCAAAGACAGAACAGCTATACCCGTTCAGGAGATGCCCTCCCAAGAGCCGACAGTCCGCGCTCATAACATGTCGGAAGTCGCTCTCGGTTACACAGAGACACAGGCACGTGTTGAGGCTGAACGCTGCATTCAGTGCGGAGCTGCTCCGTGCAAAAAGGGCTGTCCCGTTGGAGTTCCGATTCCCGAGTTCATCAAGCACATTCAGGACGGAGACTTCAAGGGAGCTGTCGACACAATCAAGCAGACTAACCTTCTTCCGGCGATATGCGGTCGTGTATGCCCTCAGGAGAAACAGTGTCAGAGCTTCTGCACGGTCGGCAAGATGTTGAAGACAACAGAGAAGGCCGTAGCAATCGGAAGGCTTGAGCGTTTTGTTGCCGACTGGGAGAGAGCTAACGACAAAATCACCGTTCCGACTCCTGCCGCTGAGACTGGCAAGAAAGTCGCCGTTATCGGTTCAGGCCCTGCAGGCTTGACGGTAGCCGCTGACATTCGCAGAGCAGGACACAGCGTTACAGTGTTCGAGGCGTTCCAGAAGACCGGCGGAGTCATGGTCTACGGTATACCAGAGTTCAGGCTTCCGAAGGCTATCGTTGCCAAAGAAGTTGAGAACCTCAAGAAAATGGGCGTTGAGTTCAAAACAAGTTTCCTTGTCGGAAGGACTGCAACGCTTGACCAGTTGTTGACGGAAGGCGGATATGATGCCGCTTTCATCGGAACAGGCGCAGGGCTTCCCAAGTTCATGCACATTGAGGGCGAGAACTTAATCGGAGTCTTCAGCGCAAACGAATACCTCACACGTTCAAACCTGATGAAGGCTTATGACCGTGAACACGCTGCAACACCGCTCTATGACGCAAAGAAAGTCGCTGTCTTCGGAGGCGGTAACGTTGCAATGGACGGAGCGAGAACAGCGTTGAGGCTTGGAGCTGAGAAGGTCTACTGCGTCTACAGAAGGACAAGAGCTGAGATGCCTGCAAGAATTGAGGAAGTCGCCCACGCTTTTGAAGAGGGAGTAGATTTCCACTTCCTTGAGAATCCAACAAGATTCATCGGCGATGAGAAAGGCAAGTTAATCGGCGTTGAGCTTCTGACGTATGAACTCGGCGAGCCTGACGAGTCAGGAAGACGCAAGCCAGTAGCAGTTCCCGGAACTGAGCATGTTCTTGACATTGACGCTGCGGTTATCGCTCTCGGCAATGACTCTAACCCCTTGATGGCTCAGACGACTGAGGGTCTCAACGTAACGAAGTGGGGCAACATCATCGTTGACGAGAACCAGAAAACCAGCATTCCTCGTGTATGGGCTGGCGGAGATATAGTTCTCGGAGCAGCGACGGTCATTCTCGCAATGGGCGAAGGAAGAAGAGCCGCTGCAAGCATGAACGAGTATTTAGCCGGAAAGTAACACCAAGACCAAATGAATTACTGCGGAGGAGTCTTTGAGAGGGCTTCTCCGTTTTTGTTAGGAGCGATGCTAATTGACCTCTAAGAAGTTTCTGCTGACTGTCGTTATTTTGTCGATTGCTTCATTGGCTCATTCTTATGACCCTCAAAATACAATGCTTGCGTTGAACATGGCCGTTGTATCAGTTCACCGCATACTGTCGGCAAAAGACAGGATAATTCTTGACGCTGAATATCAGAACATCATCAACAACTTGAGCATAGGCAACATAAAATCAGACCCCGAAATTACTGACTTATACAGGAAACTTCTTGATGCCGTTCAAGGTAAAAAACTTCGTCAGGAAGAGTCGGAACATCTCAAAAAAATTCGTGACTCTCAGAGCGGTAACAAAATCAAATCAGCACTCTCAGAAATGGCGGAAAACTCCCGGAAAATGTTGACAGGCGAAACCGGGATAAGTTCATTTTTCTCAGGCTTCGGGCGTTTAGGCGGAGCATGTGCCGCTAGTTACTTCAAATATCAGGCCGTCAACAATTCGGGCGTTGATGTTGAAGAAAATTTATACCTTTTAGGCGTTGAAGATGTCAGAGAGTTCAACGAGTTACAGAAACAGTTGCTTGTGTCGTCTTGGAACCTTCTCAACAAATACAACCTCCCCGATGAATACAGATTGGTACAGAAAGCACTCGATGATTTTTACAGGGCTGTTGACGAACCCGACAAGCCTGCAAGAAAATTGAGAATGCTTGAGGCTCTTGAGGACGATTTCAGAGCGTATCCGCCTTATTGGTTTTACAGAGGCAGAACGGCTCTTGATGCTGAGGATTTTGACGAGGCCGGGAAATGTTTTGAGCGTTTCGATGAAGTTTGGAGGCCGGTTTTGAGGAAAGACCCGTACAAACTTGAGGCGTTGAAGTACAGAATCAACGAGATGTTAAAAGACGGTCAGCAAAAAGACGAAATACTTTCCCTTGCCGAAACGATGAGGGATAACACTATGCGTGAAGACTGGGAGAATAATCTTTTCGCTTCGGCACTGTATTATTCACTCGGCGAAAATGAAAAGGCTGTAAAGTGTGCTGAGATTAACATTGATTTCGGCTATGAAACTGAAATAACTTCGGCACTTCTTGAGGCTGTCAGAGAGGGTGTGAATTTCCCTTTACTGCCTGATGAGACGCTGAGACAGTTGAAACTTAACCGATATTTTTCCGATATGTCATCAAGCGATAAAGAAGCCGCGTTAATTCTTGCTGACTATTTCGATGACCGTTCCGATTCGGGAATGAATGACAATCCGATTTTGACGCACGCAAGACGTATTGAAGCATTCATGAAGGCTGACGGTTCGTTAATCGGCGAGATAAAGATTTTCCCTGAAGACGAGATTTCACGCCTTTACGGCGGTGTTCTGGAGATGGTGAGCGATTATGCTGACGAAGGAAATATTAAGGCGAGAATATTTCTTGCTGACATGTACAATTACGGCTGGGGAACCGCCGCTCAAGCAATGTATGTCAATTTGTTCTTACTGAGTCAGAATAAAGAGTTGAGGAATGAGACTGGCCAGAAGAATTTTGACACGGCCATGAAGTATTACAACGCTAAAGATTACTCGAAGGCTGCGGAGATTTTCACGGTTTCGGCTGAAAACGGCCATGCTTCATCTCAGTACATGATCGGGAGAATGTATGAACACGGTTTAGGTGTCAGCAAAAATATTGATACCGCTCGTGAATGGTACACTAAGTCGGCAGAAAATGGAGAGCCAAGAGCTAAGAAAGCATTAAAACGGCTGTCTGGGAATAAATCATGGTGGCCGTTCTAGTTTAAGGAGATGTGTCTAGCTTCTTGAAATTGTTGTGTAAAGTGTTACCAAAAAGCACCTTGACAAAAATCAAAAGGAGGTTTAATCTGCTACGTAATGTCAGAGTGCTGGACAGGCATCACCAAACCTGAGAAATTGGGCTGCCTCCGGCTAGGAGGGAAGTTAAAGCCTCTGGACTGCCGTACAAACCTGATTAGCTTATGCGAACGGGGGCAGGAAATGCCTTAGAGATAAGGAAAGAACGAGGAAAACTCGAAAGAGTGTACACAGCACAATATTACACTTTTTACGTAGCAGTGGTAAATATGGAATTGGCAAAAAAATTCAGTGAACAAAAACCTTCAGGAATGGTACGAGTCTTTCAGGCCATCGAGAAAATGAATGACGTTCTCAACCTCAGCATCGGCGAGCCTGATTTTGTTACAGAGCCTGACATCGTTGACGCTGGAGCGAAAGCAGCAAAAAATGGCTTCACTCATTACCCCCCGTTGCAGGGCTATCTTGACGTTAGAGAAGCCGCCTGCGCTTACTGGGAACGTCATCACGGCTTCAAGTCCTCGCCCGATAACGTCTACATCTCTGTCGGTGGTCTTCATATCCCTTGGCTTGCATTCGGTGCGTTGCTCAATCCCGGCGATGAAGTCATGTTGATTGAGCCTTACTTCACACCTTATGAGGCTCAAATTCGCGGCAACGGCGGTGTCCCTGTACCAGTCAAAACAAGTGAGGAAAATAATTTCGCTCCAACTCTTGACGAACTTGAAGCGGCTGTTACGTCTCGAACTCGCGGAATAATCCTCAATTACCCCGGCAACCCTTCAGGAAGAGTAGCTACAAGAAAACAGCTTGAGGAAATCGCAAAGTTCGTTGAAGCTCATGACTTGTTCGTGTTGAGCGATGAAATTTACGAGTCTATGGTCTTCAAGGGTGAACACGTCTGTTTCGCAAACATTGACGGCATGAAAGAACGTACCCTCCTCGCTTCTGGCGTTTCAAAAAGCCACTGCATGACCGGCTGGAGAGTCGGCTATCTCTTCGCTCCTCAGAACGTCATCAACACAATGTGTGTCCTCTCATCGTTCCAAACCTACGGCGTGAACTCTCTATCTCAAAAAGCAGCCGCCTACGCTATGAATACTCAGGACGAAAAGGTTAAGGCAAGAGCAAAAATCTTCGGTGAAAGAATGAAGGCTGTCGAAAAAAGACTCAATGCCATGAAAGGCGTTAAGTGCCACCCTGCCGAAGGAGCTTTCTATCTTTTCCCTGATATTTCTGGTACTGGCATGACCAGCGAGGATTTCACTTGGCGTTTGTTGAACGATGCAAAAGTCGCCGTCCTTCCCGGTAACGCTTTCGGTTCAAGCGGTGAAGGTTACTTGAGAATCGCCTGCACTCAGTCAATGGAAGTGTTGATGATGTCAATGGACAGAATGGAAGAGTTTTGCAGACACTAAAAAAATTCCCCCTCAACCTCATTGGCTAGGGGGAAAAATTCATTTCACTATCTTGATTCGTCCTTGTGCGTCCCTGTAACGTTCCGGAAGATACTTGAAGTCCCTCAAGTAATGTGCAAACGCATCTGTATATGTCATGTAGTCTGGCTCTGTCATCTTCGCTCCCTCGAATTTATGACCGTCCCCCTCATCGTAAATAACGTAGCTTATTGATACGACTTTGTACTTCCTCGCAGGGTCTATCGGTTCACCGTTCACTTTCACGTCTTTCACTCGCCGGTCTCCCGATATGCCCGCTAGCATGTTCCTTTCGTCAACAATAACAGGACTCGGGATTGTTGCATCAATCGTGTATGTCATTCCGGCAACATGAAGCAATCCTCCGTTCTGCTTAGGCATAAACCGCGCTCCGTGTTCCAGTTCGTCAAGCAGCGTCTGTCCCGATATTTCTGAAATACATACCGTGTTGTTGAACGGAAGAACACTTAACGCATCGTTATACGTTACCTCGCCCGCCTTGACGTTCGTTCGCATCGCTCCGGCATTCAGTAGGGCTATATCCGCTTTACCCGTCTTCGTCTCTCGGGCTGATGCCAGTAGAGCGTCCGTTATAACATTGCACATGTTCGTCTCATCGTTACGCAAAAGCCATGTGCTTCCTTCCATCGCTTTAAGGTCAAAACTCGTGTTCGTCAGATGCCGTCTCAATGTTCCCTCAAAATGCGATTTGATGTCGTTCACAATTTTTTCTGTGCCATCGTCCCTCCCTGAAAAATTATTCAGCAGTTCGGATTTCACTTTTCCGTCAACCGTAATCGTTACTTTGCCAACATTGTGCAGCTTCGTTCCTGACTGTGTGATTATTACGTCCTTGCTCTCGGCGTCCGTTACGTGCATTTCAGGCGTAACTTCGTGGGAATGCCCGTCAATGAACGCGTCAATCCCTTTCGTCCTCGCCGCTATGAATGGTGATGACCACTTCTCCGTTATGTTGTCATATTCGCCCAAATGACCGACAACTATAACGTAATCAGCTCCCTCTGCCCTCGCATCATTAACCGCCTTCTGTATTGACGCTATCAGCTTGTCGCCCGTCTCATCTTCGTCAAAATCGTAGATGAAATTCCCTTTGTCGTCTGTGAAAAAACGTGGGGTCGACTTCACTATCGTTTCTGGGGTAGTCGCTCCTACGTAGGCTACTTTGACTTCGCCGTATGTGAGAATCCTGTAGGGCTTGAAGACTAATTTCCCCGTCCGCAAATCCCTGATGTTACAGGCAATGAAGCCGCATTTCAGGTTCTTCACAAAGTTCTCGAACTGACCCCAGCCGTAATCAAATTCGTGATTGCCGGGTACCGCTATGTCATAGCCGATTGAGTTCATGATTTCAAGAATGTAACGGCCCTGCGAGATTGTTCCTATCGTCTCGCCCTGCGCCCAGTCTCCGGCGTCAACTAGCGTAACATAAGGACTCTGTTTCCTCGCCTCGTTGGCACAAAACGCAAATCCCGCGTAACCGAGATTTTGTTCCACTCCGCAGTGAACATCGTTCGTGTACAGAATGATTATGTCCTTGTCCGGGACTTTTGCCCATGACGGAACACTCATCACCGCTAACAACATAACTAGTGCAAAAAACCTCTTCATGTTTATCACCTCAGCGCAAAATTATAGCGCAGATTTTCATCTAGTTCCCGTACTTCCGAAACCTCCTGTGCCTCTTTTCGTCTCTGAAAGCTCTTTGACTTCCTGAAATTTCGCTCTCGCTACCGGCACAAATACTAACTGTGCTATCCTGTCGCCAAATCTCAACGTAAACGGATCTTCTCCCATGTTCAACAGCAATACCCGAATCTCTCCCCGATAATCAGAGTCTATCGTTCCCGGACTGTTCGGTATCAATATCCTGTTGTTCATCGCTAGTCCGCTTCGTGGCCGGATTTGTCCCTCGTAACCTTCCGGGATTTCTAGGTATATTCCTGTCGAGATTAACGCCATTTCACCGGGCTTTATCATGCAGTACTTCATCGAACACAAGTCTACCCCTGCACTTCCCGGCGTTGCGTATTCGGGAATGGCTATCGTGTTGGCCTCTCGCTTGATTTTCACCGTGATTTCTTCCGCCATCAATATCCCCTCCTTCGGTCGCCTCGTCTGCTTCTGCTGTCCCGGTCTACATCATTCCGAGTCGCCCTGTTTGATGAGTAGCCCCGTTCAAGATATTTCGTTGTCGCCGCTACATTCCCGACCCTGTCTTTCATTGAGAAACTTCCGTATCCCTTCTCTCGTGATGAAAGGCTGGTGATTAAGTTATCCCGTTCCCGTTCGTCAGGCAGTGCATAGGCAAATCCTGATGACCTGATTTTATCCTCGCTGGCCATGATTCTTCGTCTCGACAAATTCGCCCGTCCCTGTTCGTCTATCTCCTTCACCATCACTAGCACTCTGTCCCCGACTTTGAATATGTCCTCAACTCTCGGCACTCTCGATGCGCTTACCTCGCTTATGTGCAACAGTCCTTCCTTGCCGGGAAGACACTCTACGAATACTCCGAAATTCATCAGCCTCGTTACTGTACCATAGTAGACCTCGCCTATCGTCAAATCCTTAATCAACGCCGTCACTATAGAGTGTGCTTCCTCTACCTGTGCCATCGTAGGCCCTGCTATCGTTACGTTGCCATCGTCCTCAATGTTCATCTTCACGCCCGTTTTCTGCGTTATGCTTCGGACTACCTTACCTCCAACTCCGATGACATCTCGTATCTTGTCAGGGTCAATCTCAAACGATATTATTCTAGGCGCATTCGGCGAAATCTTGTTCGGTACCGGGATTACTGCCTCCATCTGTTCCAGTATCTGCATTCTCGCCCGTCTCGCCTGACCGAGTGCCTTCTCGAGGATTTCCCGGGTTATGCCCCCTGCTTTGTTGTCCATCTGTAAGGCCGTAACTCCCGTTCTCGTTCCGGCTACCTTGAAATCCATGTCTCCGTAATGGTCTTCAAGTCCCTGAATGTCGGTTAGGATTTGTACCTTGTCGTCCTCCTTGATGAGACCCATCGCTATTCCGGCTACGTGACAGCGTATCGGTACCCCTGCGTGCATCATTGAGAGTGAGCCTCCGCAGATTGATGCCTGTGAACTTGAACCGTTCGACTCTAGTATGTCTGAGACTACTCGAATGACGTACGGAAATTCCTCTTCTGACGGGATTACCGGTAACAATGCCCTCTCTGCCAACGCTCCATGACCAATCTCACGCCTTCCGGGACCTCGTATCGGCCTGACTTCTCCGACTGAGTACGGCGGAAAATTGTAATGTAACAGAAATCTCTTCGCCGGTTCCTCCAGTTTGATGCCGTCCTGTATCTGGTCGTCCTCCCCTATCATTCCCAGTGTCGTTGTCGCCAGCGACTGCGTCTCGCCTCGTGTGAACAACGCTGAACCGTGAACCTTCGGGAGAATGTTTATCTCACAGCTTATAGGCCGTATCTGGTCCATCTTTCGGCCGTCAACTCGTATGTGTTCGTTGATGATGATTGAACGCATTATCGTCTTCACTCGGCTGTCTATGTAACTGCTGATGTATTCTTCTTTCGTTGGGTCTTCTTTGATGAGGTCGGCAAAATGTTCTCTCGCTGTTTCCTTGACTGTATCTATCTTCTTCTCTCGCGGCTTCTTCTCTTGTATCCTTACCGCTTCATCGACTGAAGGGTCTAAATTCTCCCGTATCCATTCCTCAATGTCTGGCAACTTCTCAGGCAAAGCGATTTCAAGCTGAGGCTTTCCGATTTCCTCCTTCATTTTCCTGAAGAGAGCTATAATCTTCCTTATCTCATTGTGTGCGAGTTCCAGCGCGTCAACCAAAAGTTCTTCAGGGACTTCATACGAACCCGACTCGACCATCGTTATTCCGTCATCATGGCCTGCTACTACGAGATTCAGCATCGAGTCCATCATCTGCTTCTCTGTTGGGTTGACAACTAGATTTCCGCCGATTAGACCGATTCTTACCGCTCCAACGGGACCGCCCCATGGTATTCCCGAAATCGAAAGTGCCGCGCTCGCCGCGTTGATGCCGAGAATGTTCGGAGGGTACACCTGATCCATCGCTAGAACTGTGTTGACTATCTGAACATCGTTGCGCATTTCGTCAGCAAAAAGCGAACGTATCGCCCTGTCCGCTACCCTTGAGCCTAAAATCGCCGAATCGGCCGGTTTGCCCTCACGCTTGATGAAACCTCCGGGAATTTTTCCGGCTGAATAATACCTCTCTTCATAGTCCACAACTAACGGGAAGAAGTCTATACCTGTTCTTGCTGTGTCTGACATGCAGGCCGTTGAGAGCATTACCGTTTCCCCGTGTGAAGCTATGACTGCTCCATTCGCCTGCTTGGCTACGTGTCCTGTCCTGAACACGAGTTCTCCTTCTCCGATTTTTACGGAGTATACTTTTTCCTGCTCCAAAATTTCTTTTTCCTTCCTGATAATTTTCACAAGTATATTTTACTATTTATGCAGATTTTTCGCAGTCAGTTACCGCAAAAAGTTTTCTAACTTCTTCCAGTAGTAATTTACTGTGCTTTTGCTTACGGGGGGATTTAATCTCTGTCCTAGTGATGATAGGCTTTCTTCGGGATATTTTAACCTAAGTTCCGCTATCTTCCGCAATCTTTCGGGAATTTCTACTCCTGATGTCAATATCTTTTCTGATAGGTCTCTCTGATGCTGTGAGGCTTTCACTGAACGCTTGATGTTAGCTGTGTCGTAGTTGCTCTGAATGTTTGCTCGGCTTCGGGCTGAACGTATCATTGAGAATGTCTCAAATTCTAACGCTGAACTTATCATATCTGCGTTATATAGAAACGTCATTATATCCTCATGATTCCTCAGCAAATATTCATTCCTGTGTTTCGTCCACGTCAACCCAGTTAGTCTCAATTTCTCCTCGTCAGGTATACGAAGCGTCAGGCAGTAGCCGTATTTCGGGAAATATAACGCTCCTGAACTCCCCCATAAGCCTTTAAGCCATGACCAAAGCGTATCTCTTCGGGGCTTCTTCAGGATTTTTTCAGGACACGTAAATATTATCCTCGCTTTTTTGTCGGGGCGCGTCAACATTGATATTTGTAGCTGATAACTTTTCACGTAACTTGACGCTTTCCATAATAACGTCAATCGCCGTGCCGTCTTTATTCTCGTTGTCGTGAACGTTTCAGCATTATGTCTCATTCCCAGTAAGAGGCCGGAAATCTCGTAATCCGCCTGTCTCACCGGACTTGATGACCACTCGTCCCAAAGTTCATTCAGCCACTTCTCATGCGAGGAAGTCAACACGCTTCTTCGTCCTTGCCGTTTCCCTCATTACTGGCTCATTTTTGCTCTCTTCATGCTTTTTCGGCTGGCTCTGCTCGTAACTGTCTCGTTTCTGCTGACTGTCTCCGTCATTTTTGCGGTGTACCCGTTGTGCGTTCGCCGCTTCCTCTCCGGCTTGAACTCGCTGGGTAACCCTGATGCCCTCTCGGATTATCTCCTGCGTCTGCCCTGTATCCTGCGCCGCTGCGAGTGCGTTCGGTGCGTGAGAGGTCATCGCTTCAACATTCATATTTGACATCAACATACTCACAGGCTGCATCGTTTATCCTCCTATCCTTCCGCTCATGTAGTCATATGGCACAAGAACTATCGCCCGCTTCTCATCGTCCGCCACAAATGCCGTGTACTTGCACACCTCGTGAACTATGTAGTTCAAGCCCCTGACCGTGATTACCGTTCCGGGATAACATGTATCACGAACTCTGACGATACCTTTATCCTTCACTTTTGCTATCTGGCTCTCAAGTTCGTCAAGTTCACGCATCATTTCTGATTTAGCCGCCTGTAGCTGGAATTTCGCCTTCGTCAACTCCATCATCATTGCACGTTTCTTGTCGTCTAGCTGTCCGGCCGCTTCTATCTTCTTCAACAACCTCATATTCGGTTCAAGTCGCTCTAAATTCTCCTCACATCTCTTGATTTCTACCGTGAATATTTTTCGCTTCTCTAACTGTTCCGGCGGTAACCCTACAATAACCTCCGTCCTTGTCCCCATCTCTGTTCCCAAGATATGACATGACACCTCAAGGCCAGCCTCAACTCGTCCCCCTGTTATCTGTGGAGCTATCACCGCCGCTCCTGCGTATAAATGACTGTGCAATATCGCATTTTTGACCAGTATGTTGCCTCCGCTCCTGATTGTCGCCTGGTCGCCGAAACTCAATGATATGTCCCCGTTAGCTCGAACTGTTCCATGTCCCATCGCCCTGACACCGCCTTGAATCACGATGACACCCTGACTGTCGATGTCTGCTCCCTCAACAGGTCCGATTACAGTTATGTTGCCCTGCGCCGTTACGTGAAAGCCGTCCCTGACTGCTCCCGTTATCTTCACAGCTCCAGTGAAATCTATGCTCCCTACAGCAAAATCAATGTCCCTGTGAATGTCAAGCTCAGGCAGTACAAGCAATCGGCCTCTATCATTTTTGAGCTGTCCTTCCGCTGTCGCTATCAGTAACAAAGGGTTAGCCTCGTCACGCTTCAATCCGTCTCCGAACGAGAAATCCACGTTGTGAACCGGCATTGACTTCACTATCGCTCCAGTTACGTCAACACCGTTCTTGCCGTTCACTAACGGGTGTTTTACCGCTATTTCCTGCCCAGGGTGTACCGTAACTATCGTGCTTCTTGACCAAAAGTCTATCTTCTCATCGTCCCGTACGTCAAACGGCCGGTCAGGGTCTTTTATGAGTTCTATTCTCGCATTTTTGCCCTCAACCGGAGGCGTTCCGAATGCTACCGCTACAGGCTGTCCGCTCAACCTCATCGCCAAAAGTGACTCAATCGCTTGACGGTCAATCCCGACTTTCACGTTGTTCGCGTTCAACACTCGTTCTACATCGTCAGCTTCAGGCCACCTCTTTGTGAAAAACGGCTTCTCTATCTCAACAAAGGCCGTCATCTTCTCCGTGTCAAATGAGACTTTTATGCGTGCTTCCTTCTCTAAACTGTCGCTTCGGGCGCAAATCTTGCAGGTTTCCTTATCCTTCAGGAACTTTCGCAGTGCCTTGAAATCATAGCGGACAATGTCATACTTCTTCAGGAACGAATACAGCTCATTCTCCTTGAAGTCATCGACCTTCGTTGACAGATATATCCCGTCGTCCCTCGCCTCAAGCGTGAAATCATCGTCCCTAAACATTCATCTTTCTCCTCAATATCGCTCTCAGCATCGACAGTCCCTTACCGTGAATCTGGCTTACCCTGCTTTCGGTTACGTTCATGACGCGCCCAATCTCCTTCAGCGTCAAGCCTTCGTAGTAATACAGACTCAGCATCTGCCGTTCACGTTCAGGCAGTTCGCTCAACGCTTCGGCTAACTGCTGTCTCTCGCTCTCATCGTCAAGCCTGTCCGAAGCAGTCTCCCTATCGTCAGCAAGCGTAGCCTCTACACTGACTTCACCGTCCTCAAGCGGCGTTGTGTCGTCAAGCGATGTGATGTACCCCCTCGAGGCCAAGTCCGAAATCTCGTAATACTCGTCAGCGTCAACATTCATCTCAGCCATGATTAAGTCGTCAGTCATTTCGCCTCTCTCACGCAATACCTTCTCCATTGCACGGTTATACTTCTGAACCTTCTCACGGCCTGTCCGCGAAAACCAATCGCATTTCCTCAGCTCGTCCAGTATCGCTCCTCGTATTCTCGGCACTGCGTACGTCTGAAACACATAACCCTTGTCGGGGTCAAACTTCTCGACAGCGTCAATCAGTCCGAAAACTCCGAACGAAATCAAATCTTCATAGTCCAGCCCTTGAGGGGGAGTAACATTCATTCTTCCGACTACATACTTTATCAGCGGAAGATAGCGCATTATCAGCTCATCACGGCCTCTGCCTGTCCGGACGTATTCTGACCACAGAGCTTTTTCGTCCGTCATATCTCGCTGACACCTTTCCCGAGCGTCTTCACTTTCAGCATCCAGTTGCTTGTCGAGAACTCAATAGTCCTTCCCTTGTTGCCGCCGGTATCGGACGCAATCACGGCAATTCCCAAGCGTGCGAGCCTCTTCTTTGTCTCAGCAACGTTCTTTGCACCGACAGTCAGAAATTCGGCCGAAGCTCCCGGAAGCGAGAACATCTGCGCACCGCCAGCGATTTTCGCCTTAATGCGCGGACGTGTCGCGCCCTTCCTGAGCATCTCCTCAACGATGAACGGGACGGCAGTGTCAGCGAATTTCCCGACTTTCTCGGAACCTCGAAGCCCTCGTGAATCGGGAAGCATGATGTGAGCCATTCCGGCAATTTTAGCGAAAGTGTCATACACAACCAGGCCGATGCACGAACCGAGACCGAGCGTTACGAGTTTTATCGGGGCTGAGACTACCAACAAGTCAGCCATGCCAAGCACTATACTATTTTCGGCCATTAAATCACCTTCAATTTTTCCAGCAATAAATTCAACGAGTCCGGGTCAGGTATCAAAATGATATGACCGCTAATCCTTCTGCCGTCATCGAGGCCTTCAACCGACAGTTCAGTATTCACCAACAGAGCAGTTTCGCCCAACTGGCCGTAAATCGAGGCTACAACGTCCAGTATTGAGCTTAACATGTCATGAGCCACGCCCGGAACGCTGATTTGGTGCTGAGTGCCTAGAAGCATGTTGATAGCGTTCAGGAATGAGGACAGGACGATATTGCCGACTTCGGACAGGGCGGAATCGGTGATTTCCGGAGGCAGTTCGGAATAGGGAATGAAGGAGCCGAACTGGTGATTAAGGAGGAGTTCTACCAGTTTTAATGCGTCCTGTTCGGGCTGAATGAAAATCAAAGAACACTGGAATGACCCGGAAGACCTGACGAAGACTGCGCCTACGGTCTGCAATGGGTCGCCGTAATGTTCAGCGAGTTCGTAAATTGAGACCAGCTCAGTTGTTGGAACGTTCATGTGAATCATGCAGGAGAGCAGGCTGCTGAGGGCAGTAGCGGCATTGCCGGTGCCGATATTGCCGACTTCACGGATAGCGTCTAACTGATTATCAGAGAAAGCAGTTAAATCGGCCATGACATTAACCCTTAGTGGAATAGAACGAGGCGACATCGAGAATGAGAGCGACATTGCCATCGCCGAGAATTGTACCGCCAGTGATGCCGTCAATTTTAGCGAGGAAGCGACCGAGAGATTTGATGACGATTTCCTGTTGGCCGATTAGTTCGGAGACGATGAAGCCGATTTTGTTCTTGCCGATTTTGACGACAACAACGGGGTATTCGTTACGGTCATGTTCAACTCCCTCAGAGCCTAGAATATCGCCGAGAATGTTCAGTGAAAGCACTTCGCCTCTAAGTAACGTAGTCGGTTCGCCGTGAACTGTCTTGATGTCATCACGTCTTACCATGATAGTTTCCTCGACATTTTCGAGAGAGATGGCGTAAGTTTCCTTGCCGACTTTGATGAGTAGAGAGAGAACTATAGCCAGTGTCAAAGGCAGTCTGATGTAGACGTGAGTACCCTCATTCTTTTTGCTTGACAGATCGAACTGACCGCCGAGAGCTTCAACTTTGGTCTTCACTGCGTCCATTCCTACGCCACGTCCGGAAAGGTCCGTAACCTGTTTGGCCATGCTGAAGCCGGGAAGAAGTACGAGCTGTTGAGCTTCCTCATCGCTCATGATAGCGGCTCTGTCTTCGGAAATTATGCCTCGCTCAATGGCTTTCTTTTTGACTTTATCGGGGTCAATGCCTGCTCCATCGTCAGAGACTTCAATGACAACTCCTGAGCCTTCCTGATAGGCCGCGATTTTGAGAATGCCTTTTTCGGGTTTGCCGATTGCTTTTCGTTCTTCGGGGTGTTCGATACCGTGATCCATTGAGTTACGGATCAAGTGAACCATCGGGTCTCCGATCTCGTCAATAACAGTTCGGTCAAGTTCGGTGTCTTCGCCTTCAAGGACTAATTCGACATTCTTGTTGAGTGTCTTGCACAAATCTCTAATCAGTCTAGGGAATCTGTCAAAAGTGAAACTGACAGGCACCATTCTCAATTTTGTTACAAGCTCCTGAATATCTCCTGAAATTCTGCCCAACTGCGACAAAGTATCATCAAACTGTCTGAGTCTTGCTTCCTGTACAAGCCTTTCGATTCTCGCTCTTGAAATGACAAGCTCGCCGACAAGATTCATCAGTTTGTCGAGTCTTCCTATGTCAACTCTGACGGTCTGACTGCTCTTTTTGACGGTTTCCTTCTTCGCAGGTGCCGCAGGTGCTGGAGCTGGAGCTGATGCCGGTGCCGGTGCTTGAGCCTGAACGGGAGCGGCGGCTTGCTCTTGAGCTTGCGGTGCGGCGGCCTGTTCGGCTTTCGGAGCTTCATCGGCTTTGACTTCGACAACATCAACGTTCTGAACATCGCCGATTTTTTCGAGTGTTGATTTCACTTCTTCGGCAGCAGCAGGAGTGGCTACGAATACATGAAAATCAAACTCAAATTCTTCCTTCTCAAGAGCCTCAACGGGAGGTTCAGCACGGTGAATTTCGCCCATTTCCTCAAGCCTGTTGACCACCATGTATGCTCTTGCGGCTTTGAGCAGACAGCTTTGACTCAAAGTAACATGAACGTTGTAGGCATTCGAGCCTTGCTCATTCGCGCTCTTGGCCCACTGAGCATCTTGAGAAGTCGCCGAACTCTGAGGAGCGTTTGAAGCTGCCTGAGGTGCTGTGCTGTCTGACTGAGGCTGAGACGATGGGTTTTCGTTCCTCAAGTCATGAACCATCTCCGAAACGTCAATGTGAGCGTCATTGCCTCCGCCCCTGATAGCGTCAGCCATCTCCTGAAGAGTGTCAAGACCCTGAAAGAGCCTGTTCATGTCCGCTTCCGTCAACGGCCTCGTACCCTTCCTCGCGGCATCTAAACGATCCTCCATAGCGTGCGTCAGACCCATCATGTTGGTGAACCCCATAGTCCCGGCCATTCCCTTGAGCGTATGCGCTGCCCGGAATATCTCGTTGATTACGTCCATGTCCACCATGTTCTTCTCTAACGCCAATAACAAATCGTCAAGCCTCTGTACATTATCGTCAGTCTCATCTAGGAACGCTCCCAAATACTGACTCATATCCATGTCTGCCAATTATTTTTCACTGTCCCTTCTGTCTCAATATCCGTATTTTATCCCTTATCCCTTCACAATCCTCACCATCGCTTCGGCTATCTCTTGCAATGTCAAAACTTCATCTACTATCCCCGCCTCAACAGCCGCTTTCGGCATTCCATACACCACACACGTCTTTTGACTCTCCGCTATCACATACGCTCCCCTGCCTTTCAACTTAACCGCCCCGTCCGTACCGTCCCGACCCATTCCCGTCAGTATCACGCACAACACATTTCCGCCGTATTCATCACACACACTCCGAAACATCACATTAGCACACGGCTTAACACTCAATTCAGGCGGAGCGTCTGACAGCACGCACACCGAGTTCAAACCCCGTCTCTTCACTAACATGTGATAACCTCCTGGTGCTATTATCGCCCTTCCAGCCTTCAATGATACGCCGTCAAAGCCTTCGACAACTTCAATTTTCGATGCGTCATTAAGTCTTCTTGAGAATGAACTGGTAAACTCTTTCGGCATGTGCTGAGTAATCACGATAGGCACCGGGAATTTTGCCGGAAGTTTCGGTAAAAGTTCAGACAATGCCATAGGCCCCCCTGTCGATGAAGCTATTGCGACAATATCAACTCTTCCCGAAAATGGAGCGGATCTGATTTCAGTTTTTGTTACCGGAATACTAGCCGCCCTGGCCGTTATTGTCCTGACTTTAGCCGAACTTGCCGCGATAACTTTTTCGATAATTTCCCTGCTGACTTCCTTGATGTTGAGGGAAATTGAGCCTGACGGTTTAGCGATGAAGTCGACACAGCCGAGCGATAAAGCCCTGAGAGTAGTTTCTGCACCTTCTTGAGTTAAGGCACTGAGCATGATGACGGGCAGAGGATTGGAGCGCATAATTTCCTGAAGAGCGGTAATCCCGTCCATCACGGGCATTTCAACATCCATAGTAACGACATCGGGTTTGAGTGCTTGAATTTGTTTCAAAGCGTCTTTGCCGTCTCTAGCGGTGCCGACAACGTCAATTCTTGGGTCAGATTTAAGAATATCGCCGATGAACTGTCTCATCAATGCACTGTCATCAACGATAAGAACTTTAATTTTATTCATTTTTCTCTCCTTTCTTAATCCTAGATATTATAGCTCTGAAAATACTCTTTATGCCTTTTAAGCTGTGAGAATTGACGGATTGTAGATTGAAATTTTCGCCGTCAAGAACTCTCAATAATTCTCCGGCCAAATTTCTGACACAGATGGAGGCCGAAGCATCGGGTTCATCTCTGTAGAAGATTCTGCAATTTTTGACTGAACGTTCAACGATGTCATCTTTTAGGACGAAGCCGAGATAAGTAGGAGCGTTGCCTAAGAACTGCATAGAAGCCAGTCTAATTCTTTCAGCGACATCGAGTGCTTCACGGCTGGAGGAGGCCATATTGACGATGAGCATCAATTTAGCGTCAGGAATGGAGCCTAGCGATTTAATCACGCCGTAAGCGTCTCTAATGCTTGTAGGTTCAGGAGTAGTAACGAGCAGAGTTAATTCAGAAGCATAAGCGAAAGCCAACGCGCCCTTGTGGATACCTGCACCAGCGTCCATGATGAGATAATCGCTCAAATCTTCGAGGGAAGACAATTCGAGGAACAATCGTTCCATAGCGAAATCGTCAAGGTCAGCAATTTCTTTGAGACCGTAACCGCCCGGGAGGAGCGAGACTGAGCCGTTGAGTTTTGATGCACGTTCAGAAGTTCTGAAGTGAACGAGAATTTCGCTTAAAGTTCTAGAGCCGTCAATGAGGTGAGCGATATTGAACCTGGCATTTCTGACACCGCAGAGAATGTCGAGATTGGCCAATCCTAAATCGGCATCAACGAGGACGACTTTTTTGCCGAAATCGGCCAAAGCGAAAGCGAGAGCGCAAGAGAGGTTACTTTTACCGACACCGCCCTTACCGCTGAGAACAGCGATGGTGTGTAATTTCGGTTGAATGAACTGTTCATTTTTCTTGTTATCTATAACTAATCGCCTCAATTCTACGGCTTGGTCAGGATTATACATAATATCAGCGTTTCCGTTCATCTTCAGATTTTAGTAGGAAGTCAGCAATTCTTGAGCCTGAAGCGGTTTCGATGTCTTTCGGGACATTTTGGCCGACAGTCAAGAAAGATACGGGACAGCCCATGACCTGATGAATATTGAAGATGGAGCCATAGCTGACGGTTTCATCAAGTTTAGTGAACAACAGGTGAGAAATTGGTACGTTTGGAATATGTTCAACGACATCGAGCATATCTTTATACTTCATGTTAGCGGCCAATACTAAATGGACTGCATCGGGAGTGAATGAGTTATAGATATTCTCGAAGATGTCGATATTTTTCTTATCACGTTGAGAACGTCCTGCGGTATCGAGTAGGATAATATCGGCGTTATCATACTGTTCAACGACAGAGGGAATGCTGGCGATGTCGAAAATAATCTCAATGGGAACGCCCAAGATTTTGGCATAAGTTTTGAGCTGTTCGACAGCGGCAATTCTGTAGGTATCAGAAGTGAGGAGGAGAACTCTTTTGTGTTCCCAAAGTGCTTTAATGGCGGCGAGTTTAGCGATGGTAGTAGTTTTGCCGACACCGGTGGGGCCGAGTAACATGACTTTACGGCCTCCAGCGGCATCACCACCGTTATCGCCTGAGCAATGGATTTGAGAAGCCAGCCATTTAGCGAAGGGTAATTTTTTGCCTTTTCTTGTTGACACAGAGTAATCGGCCATGATTTTACGGATATATTTTTCGTCAACATCGGAAGCTCTGAGGCGTTCTTCTGTAGTGAAGTCTTCTGTTGAGACTGGAGTGAAAGACTGCTGTTGAGTTTGAGGTCTTTGCTCAACCGCTGTCAATCTCTGCAACAACACATCAATTCTATCAGCCAACGCGCCGACTTGGTCTTTAAGCTCCTTAACGCCATTATCTTGTTGAACTGCTGACATTTCACCAGTCGCCTTTCTTGCCTCCCCTGAGTAAGGGACGGAGGGCTGATGAATGGGATTGCCGGTCTTGTCCCAAGTTGCCTCCCCTGAGTAAGGGACGGAGGACGAAGGGGTTTGAACACTCACAGGGGCGGGCTTAGTGGTGAGACCATAAGCATTCCTCAAGCCTTCAGGGGAGATTTTGACGTTATCATTCGGGAGTGTATAGCCTTCTTCGCCTAAAGGAGCTGACGGAGTAACAGTGCCGCGTTCTTTGAACTCCATTAACTTTTGGAAAGCGATAAGATTTTCACGCCTTGTATCTTCGTCCATAGTGGAGACGGGCGAGACAGGCCTTGATTTTGGTGTAACTTTCGGAGTATCGTCCTCAAGAATGCCAGCGGTAACTTTGAGTACTGAACGCTGGAAAAGTCCCAGTACACCGCCTTCCTTAATCATTTGAGTAGACAAGATGACAGCATCGCGCCCGAGCCTTTCTGAAGCCAATCTCAATGCTTCAGCGTCATCTTTAGCTGTGAAAGTAATCTGATTAGTTACACGCATAAATTATTCCACCATTCCGACAGTTTTGACCTGAACGCCTCTAACGATTTCATTATACGACACAACGAAGATATTATTGATAGACCCTTCGATTAAGCGTCTGACGATGAGCCTGACATCGGGGTGAACGAGCAGGACAGGAGGTAAATTTTTGACAATCATCTCGTCCATAGCTCTTGAGATAGCTGAAATCATTTTCTGAACTTCACGAGGGTCTAAATTGAGCTGCCAGCCCCGAGTTAAATCACCGTCAACCCCAGCCATGATTTTCTGTTCCCAATTAGGCGAGAGGGTAGCAGCAGTGATGACACCGTCCGGGCCTTGAATTTTTAGGGAGATGAGACGAGAGAGAGCTTCTCTAGCGCGTTCAGTGAGGAAATCGACACTTCTTGACATTTTGCCGAAGTCAGCGAGAGCCTCGAATATAGTAACCAAATCCCGAATTGGTATCTGTTCACGAATTAAGTTCTGAAGTACCTTCTGAATTTCGCCTAACGACAAAGACGACAACAACTCATCGATGACGGCGGGAGCGGTTTCCTTGACCATATCGGTTAATTTCTGGACTTCCTGACGAGTGAGAAGCTCTGCGCCATTCTTTTTGATGACTTCAGAGAGATGAGTAGCGAGAACGGACGGAGCGTCAACGACAGTGTAACCCATAGCTTCAGCCTTATCGCGCAAATCGGGAGAAATCCACAGAGCCGGAAGCCCGAAGGCAGGTTCTTTAGTGGGAACGCCGATTAAATCTTCCTCAGCGGCTCCGGTATTCATGGCCAAGTAGTGGTCAGGCAACAATTCGCCTCTACCTGCTTCAGCTCCTTTGACACGCAAAATATATTCTGTTGGCTTAATCTGTATATTATCTCTAATTCTGATAGGAGGGACGACAATACCCATCTCTAACGCCATCTGCTTTCGTATAGTGCCAATTCTGTCCAACATGTCGCCGCCTTGAGCCGGGTCAATGAGAGGAATGATAGCGTAACCGATTTCAGCCTCCATAGGTTCAACGGTCAAGAGCTTCATGACATCTTCGGGCGAGACTGGCTCTGCTTTTTGAGCTTCAGGCTGACCTGCTGGAACTTGCGCACCTGCTGAAGGCTGACCTGCCGGAGCCTGTGCACCTGTTGAGGGGGCTTGAGCTTGTTCCTCAGCGGCGATTTCCTGAACTGATGCTTCACGGCTGACGGCGTAACCTAGACCGCCCATGAGAATTGACAGCGTAACGAACGGTACAGTGGGAAGACCGGGAATGAGACCCATAGACATCAACATACCAGAAGCGATGTATAGAGGTCTAGGATATTTAGTGAACGAGTTAATCAAGTCGGGGCCAAGCTCAGAACTAGCCGCGGCTCTGGTAACGATGACACCCATAGCGGTAGACATGAGGAGAGCAGGAATTTGGCCGACAAGACCATCACCGACCGTAAGGAGGCTGTAATGCCCGGCGGCTTGAGCAGCGTCCATACCGCGCATGAATATACCGATGGAGAGACCGCCGATGATGTTTATAGTAGTTATGATGAGACCAGCGATGGCATCACCTTTGACGAACTTGCTGGCACCGTCCATAGCACCGTAAAAGTCGGCTTCACGTTGAATGTCTTGACGGCGTTGCTTTGCGCCCTGTTCATCAATCAACCCAGAGTTCAAATCAGCATCAATGGACATTTGTTTACCGGGCATAGCATCGAGGGTGAAACGGGCGGCGACTTCAGCGACTCTTTCAGCACCTTTAGTGATGACGAGCATTTGAATGATGACGAGTATCAAGAACATGATGATACCGACTACATAATTACCGCCGACAACGAAGTTCCCGAAAGCGTTAATCAACTCACCGGCATTGCCATAAAGGAGAATGAGCCTAGTAGTAGAGACGTTGAGGGACAATCTGAACAACGTAGAGATGAGCAATAGAGTAGGGAAAATCGAGAGGTCTAAAGCTCTTTTGACGTAGAAAGTAACAAGAAGAGTAACGACTCCGAGAGTAATATTCATGGAGAGGAGAATATCAATGAGCCAAGTGGGCAGAGGTACGACCATCATAATGATGATGAGAACCATCAAGAGAGCGACGCCGATGTCAGAATAATTCTGTACTTGTTTGCGCATAGAAGGCAAAGCGGCGGCAGTTTCAGCCAAAGTTAGACTCCTCCATTCATTGAAAAATCCTTACAATTTTACCTTAAAACGCAAGATAATTCACGAACATGAAGTCCATAACGTTGTCATAATCTCTGACTTTGTTGAAATTCTCGATGACAGCCGGAAGTCTTCGCAGATATTCATTTTGTGTACACTGTCTGAGAACGTCAACGATATTGTCATTCACATTGAAGGTAATGATGCCGTCAGGGTTGAAGAACTCATGAATTTTCGTAGCACCGAGATAGACAGGGATAGTCTGCGAGGCGAAACAGTTAGTGATTTTCTCAGTGAAGAAGTAAGGTGTCTGGTCATTCTCGACAATGATTGAGAACCTGTAATCCTTGAGGGTAAATTCAGGGACGACCCAATTACCGCCGTCAAAAGTTCCGAAAGTATCAGCGAGGTTATCACGTTTGCAAGTGCGAGCGATTTTCTTTCTGACTTTGTGAAGGAAGCATGAATTTTTATCAGACGCTAGAATTGAGATGTTCTTAGACTTTCTCAAATAATTCTCACAGTCAAGGGTAACGCTTCTGTCATATTTGCCGTACCAATACTCAGCGCAAAAGGGAACGAATTTAGCGTTACTGAAAGTGTCAAGGATTTCAGCGTCATAAGTGAAGAGCATCTCAAACTCATTCTCAATGTAGCTTTTTTCACGAATAAATTTCCTGTAACTTTTTTGACTGACGGCTCTTGACTCAATCAACATTGCGAATTTGCGCTCAGGATTACCGACAGTGTTGAAGGCTTCGTAATGAGTGTAGAAATGAGTTTTGAGACCGTAATTGTACCTGTCCCAGAAAATATATTTAGGTTTAGTCGACCAGTAAGGATTATGAGCATTCTCCCTGTCAGACAAGAAGAAGACATGAAGCCTCTCTCCGTTATTGTTGAAGATTTCGGGCTCATTTGGGTTTAAGCTGACTTTTCTCGGGTAATACGGAGTGAAACGAATGTATTTTCTCTCAAAGTTTACTAATTTCTCTAACAACGACATGATGACCTCCAAAAAAACAGCACCCCCCAAAAGTTGAGAGGTGCCGAAAGAAATTCAAATTTAGCCCATAGTGTCCCAGCTCTGGCCTTCCTGACTTTCATCGCTTCCGGTCAGGTAAAGTTCTTTGGGAACTCCGGCGACAACGATACCCGACTTCGGGTCAACGTAGTAATTCTTCGCGTCAACATCAGGGTCTTCACCGATGACAGTACCATCAGGAATGATGTTATGGCCGTCAATGATGGCGCGTTTGATGCGGCAATTTCTGCCGATGACTACATCATGGCCGATGATACTTTCTTCGACAACGCTGCCTGCCTGAATGAGACAGTTTCTCGCCAAGACCGAGTTTGACACGTCAGCACCGAAAATCCTGCTACCTTCCGACAACATGACTCTGTTGATGTTGCAGGGGTGTCCGCTGTCGGGGTAACAATACGAAGGGGGATCGCCGTAGGAGACTGTGCGAATCGGCCACATAGGATTGTAGAGCGTCATTTCCGACTCATGTCCGATGAGTTCCATGTGAGCCTGCCAATAAGCCTTGAGCGTTCCTACATCGCGCCAATAGGGCTTATCGGTTCTCCACTGGTGGATTAACTCGGTTTCCGCTGACGGGTGAGGAAGAACGTTTGTTGAGAAGTCATAAGCGCAGACCTTCATACCGTGAGCGACAAGGTCAGGGATAATGTCTTTGCCGAAATCGTGATGAGTTTCCTCTTTCATTGCGTCATCATCGAGGGCTTCTTCGAGTACTTTGCGTTCAAAGACGTAGTTGCCCATTGAGACATAAGAGAAGCCCGGTTTACCCGGAATTTCGGGAGGGTTCTTGGGTTTTTCCTGGAACTCGATAATTCTGCCGGTCTTGTCAGTCTTGATGCAGCCGAACTCTGTTGCTTCCGCTACTGGGACGACATTAGCAGCGATTGTAACATCAGCGTGCTGTGCCATGTGATAAGCGATCATCTGGTCAACGTCCATCTTGTAGATATGGTCGGCAGCGAAGATACACACTCTGTCAGCCCTGTAGCGCGTAATCATGTGTTTTGCCTGATACACTGCATCGGCTGTTCCCTGAAACCAGTGTTCACCGCTCCACATCTGAGCCGGTATTGTGGTAACGAAGAAGTCTCTGCCTCTCATAGCACCGCCGAACTGCCAGCCGCGTTCGATGTGTTCATTAAGCGATTGGCTCTTGAACTGTGTCAGAACGTAGACTGAATAGATACCGCTGTTGATGAGGTTGGAGAGGGCAAAATCAATGATACGGTACTTTGCTGCGAAGTAGACGGCAGGTTTTGCGCGGTAACTTGTGAGGGGCATTAAGCGTTCGCCTTTACCACCGGCCAAGACGATACCCAACACTCTGCCATGCTTGCCTGTGTACATGAAATTAACCT
>CAJODC010000020.1 GCA_905233215.1 uncultured Synergistales bacterium | reverse complement strand
GTGCGAGACTTCCTGAAAATTATTACGGCAGAAAACTAATGTATCAGGTACTCGTCAGACGCGATAATGAAGACGATATTACATACACGAAGACACACAAAGTAGAAGTAATCTCATTTCAGGAGGTGTGGTTCTGATGGCGTTCGGAGCAGGAAAAAAAATAATCCAGAAAAGTTATTCCGGCCTCGCAATTCATGACGAGTTCATTCACTTCGTTGAACTCGGTGACCACTCCGAAGTCGCACGGAAAGTTTCAGTCGCCCTGCCCGAAAAATGTGTGGTCAACGGTGTCATAAAAGATTTCAACGCCCTCGAAGAAACCTTCAAGGCTCTCCAGAAAAAAATCGGCAAAATCCGTCAGCCCGTAACTATCGGCCTCCCTTCCGGCGATACAGTCATTCGCCGTCCTCTGAGTTTCCCTAGAATGAGCATCGAGGACATCAGAAGCACTATCGATCTCAACTTCGAGGAGTATTTCACATCACGAGCTGACACAACTTTTGATGCCGTAATCATCAAAACTCCGGCAGACTCAAGCGACAAAGATAAAGTTTCAGTCCTGACCGCAACCGCGAAAAAATCTCTGGTCGACAAAATTCTCGAAATCGCTAAGAAAGCCGATATTCCAGCAGGCGCAATCGAACCGCTTAACTTTGCCATGCTCAGGTCTATGCCGGAAATAAAAGAAGGCCTGTGCATTCTCGCAAGCCCTCATAACATCATAGTAACTTGGGAAGGTTACGGCATATTCTTCAGGATAGTCAGCAATCTCAACAACTTTCAAGACGTTCTGAACACGATACAGTTCATCGGGACTCAATACCGTCACGCACAGGTCAGCAAAATTATTCTCGCTCATGTCGATTTCCAGTTAAGCACAGACTCAAGAATGAGCATCATCAACGTAGATGACCCGTATTTCTCAGCGATAGGACTCGCGCTCAGGGACGGCCATGAAGAAGGACTCGACCTCCGGCCTGCCGAATATGTCGAACTTGAACGGAGGCGGTATTCATTCAACCCGAACAGGCTGATGCTTTGGGGATTGCTGGCGGGCTTCCTGATGATGTCAGCAGGGACTATTTCGTATGCTTTCCTGACGATGCACAAGCTCAACGGAGAAATTGAAAACATGCAGGGTACTGTAAGCACGTTGACGATTAGACGGCAGGCTCTTGAACGAGAAAATTCACAACTGGAAAATCAACGGAGGCATACGGAAGAGATACTTGAGTTTCTGAAGAAAGACATACCGGTTCTTGAGATACTCAACGCTCTTGAAGTCAACATGACTGACGGCATTAAGTATGATAACGCTGATTTCACTCTTGGGCCTCTTGGCGGAGTGAATGTTGTTGTTGACGGAAAAGCGAGGAATGACAAAGAGATTATCACGATGACACAGGGCTTGAAAGACAGCGGACTGTTTGACAGCGTTATGCTGCCGGTGTCGCAGAAAGACCAGTTACAGAGAAAAGTATTCAAACTTGTGCTTAGAGTTAAAGACATGTTAGTTATGAGAACAGGGGAGGCAGCTCATGGGAAATAGGCGTAATGGCTTCACACTCGTGGAGCTTTTGACGGCGATTGTTGTTATGACGATAATATCGGGAGCGGCTATGATGTCGCTGACTGCGGCGGATCAGACTGCTAAACGCGAGGCCGAAAGGGTGCAGGCGTATATTTATGACCTGATGAGGAAAGCTGACAGGGCGCATGTGGATTTTGAGATAAACGCAACGGAAAGTTATATCTGGGTAAGATGGAATTATGACACTAACAATGAAGATTTTTCGTTCATTCCTACTGAAGGTTGTTACTACTCTGATAATTTCAACGGAAATAAAACATACAGCCACCAGAAGAAGCTTTTTCCTTCAGGCGGATCTATTAGCGTATATGGAGCTGATGGGGGACAGTATGATGTCGTTTTGGCGACTGCTACTGAGGGACGAATCAGCATAAAGAAAATTAAGTAACCGCAAAATTTTTATAGATCTCTACGAGTGTTCAAAACCCACCGACCTTGCTAGGGTTTTCTTGCGCCCCCTTTATGCTTGCTGGCGATGGGGTTCTGTTTCACTCAGGGGAGGCAAGGAGACCCGGAGAATCTTGCGCCCCATTTATGCTTGCTGGTGAGGGGGTTACATCTCGAAAGCTACACCTTGCTTATGTAATCACGTACACGGTTTATCAGTTGTCCGCTTATCCTACGTCCAGCCTCCTGCAAGTTGTCAAGACTTTCGTTGACTTCATATGCGCTCAATAACCCTGCGTTCAAGCTGTCAACAAGAACGCCCAGCACTCCTGACAACGGTATACCTAACTGCCGGGCTACTTTACGCCCCTTCCTTTCATCCATCAAAAGTACATCAGCTCTAAGTTCCTGCGCTAGAATTATTGCCTCGCTCTCGCCTAAATCGAGTCCCGTTAATGTGCGAAGAATTTGCAAGGCTTGATGATTGCTTATCTTCCTGCTCTCTATGAATTTTGATTTCGATATAACGCTTGCTTCATCTGTGTAGCTGTCATTGGCTGTCAGTTCCTCAAATACGGCCTCAGGAACTATGACTGAACCGTATAGCTTTTCGAGCAGGCCAAGATGATTTATCTTCAGCAGTGAGATTAAAGGTGTCGTATCTGAAATCACTATCATTTTCTGTTTCTCAGTTCCCTTAGTACCTCAATATCGCTCTCAAGTTCCTCGCATGTCTGATTGTAGTAAGGTATCCCCATTTCTCCGAACATATCAAGAAGTTCTGTTTTCGACATTCCAAGCAATTCGGCAGCCTTCCCGTTCGATATATCACCGTTCAAGATGTAGGGGTATAGGAGCAATGCTGTCTGTTGCGTCTTGTACTCTCCGTGATTTATGTACGGCAGAAGCGTTACAGGCACGTCTATTTCTGCCTTTACACTTGACATGACTTACCTCCAATAATAATTTTGTTTCAGTATAGCACGATAAATAGCAGTAATAACGCCCGCCGTTTCCTGTATAATAATCAAAAACAAACAGGAAGTGTCAGAAATTTGCAGAGGCAGTCACGAAACGTAACCCCAAAAAAATTACCAAAGAAACGCAATCGTAACGTATTTTTCTCCGGCGTAATGCTGTTCCTTCTGCTGTTCGTATTTTCAGCAGCAGCCTATTCAGCCTATTACCTCAAAGTCCCCGAAAAATTTTGGGAAGCAATGATCCCTATCCCTGAAGGCGAAAAAGTCAGCGTTCTAATCGAAAACGGCATGAACGCCTCTCAGGCTGCAAGAGCATTTGAAGTTCAAGGCGCATTGGACGGAAGCCCCCTAGACTTGGCAAAATGGATGGTGCGTTTCGGCCTCGACAGAAAAATTCGTGCAGGTCATTACAGCGTTGTTCCCTCTGACGCTTGGACCCTCGCCCGTCAGTTGAGAACCGCTAAACCAGCTCTCTTGAAGGCGCAAATCCTTCCCGGCCTCGACATTTTCGCAATGATTGATTCTCTCGAAAGTCAGGACAAGAAGGTTACACGCGAAAAAATTTCCCAAGCCATCATGAACAAAAAGAATTATCCCCCTCAGCTCTTCGAGATTCTCAAAGACCTCCCAGAAGATGAATACACCCGTTCAGCTTTCATCATGCCCGAAACTTACATGCTCGTTGAACGCACAGCGGACGAAATCATCAGCAGGGCAGCTTCTTCTTGGTGGAATCATTGGGGAGGCTTCATAACTTCCCACAAGCTCACCTCAAAAGACATTCAGGACGCTTCGATTATCGCCTCAATGGTCGAACGTGAAGTGTTACATGATGACGAATGCAGAAAAGTAGCAGGAGTTATTCATAACAGGCTGAGGAAAAATATGCTCCTCCAAATTGATGCAACTGTCGTCTACGCTTGGAGGCTCAAAGGACGCAAATTAACACGAGTCCTCAACAAAGACCTCGAAGTCGACTCGCCCTACAATACCTACAAGAACACAGGACTCCCTCCGAGACCGATTTGCGTACCCGGCGTTGAGGCTTGGGGAGCTGCTCTTGATCCTGAGTTCAACGACTATTTATATTACGTTGCAGGCAGAGACGGCTACCACTATTTCGCAAAGACATACAAAGATCACTTGGCTAACATAAAGCAGATACGATCAGAACGATAAAGGCAGGTAAGTTTACAATGGGCAAAAAACAAGTTTACAATAAAAACAAGGCGAACCTCCCCGAATTGATTTTATTCGCCATCATCATTGCTTGTATATACTGCATATTATCACTCTTCGGAAGCTCCCTCACAGGCGAAGGCGGTAAGTCATGGGGAAATTATCTGCGCTCTTCATGGGGCGGTCCCGTCATCGTTCTGATACTCTTCGCGCTTTATCTCTCTGTGGCAAAAATAATGAAGTTCAGAGTCCCAAGAATCAGACGGCAATTTTTCGGAACTTTGATTTTATACGTATCGTTCGCTTTCCTGCTGGGAGTACTGAAAGAATTGGGCTGGACTTCGGAATGGACTCTTTTGACGCCCGGTAGTTTCGGTGCAGGGCTGGCGAGTTTCTTTGTTCTTAACGCCGGGACTTTCATAACGCTTCTGTTAGTCGCCGGGTGTTTCGTACTGTCAGCGATTTTCTTCGGTTCAAAAATACTCAAAGCATCATTGCCTAGTATCCGTGAAATTAAAATCCCTCGTCGCCGAGGCACTCGTAAAAGAGAAAAAGAGTCGCCCAAAGATGAAGTCAGAAACGAAATCCCTCAATCCCCCAAAAATATGCCTGAGCAGCTCTTCAAGCCCTCCTCAATGCCTGAGATAACGTTCCAAGCACCAAAGCTCAAGCCCGCTCCCGATGAGCCGAAAAAATCCCAGCAGCAGGAAGAAATCAACATCGAGAAAGCCGCTACAGTGATGAGCAATGCAGTAGAGATGATCGACAACGCTCTTGCCCTCATTGACTCAGGCGAACTCAAACCGCCAGCGCAAAAGCCGTCAGTACCACAGCATAGAGTCAAGAAAACTCACAGACCTCTTCCGCCCGTCTCAGTGAGTTTTGACAATGATGTTAAGCGTCCGGAAAAAACAACGTCAATCCTCTACGATGAGTCGGCGTTTCCTCCTCCTCCTGAAATTTTCGGGCCGAAGATAAAGAGCGAACCTAGCCGTGACATTCTCAAAAACTCCGAGAAGCAGGCGAAATCAATAACGTTAGCACTCAAGAATTTTGGTGTCATCGCCTCAGTTGCACACATAGTAACGGGAGCGTCATTCATTCAGTATCAGCTTGAACTCTCAGCAGGTACTAAGGTCAGCAAAATTACAGGGCTTGCCGAAGATTTAGCCATGTTCCTCGCTGTAACGTCAGTGAGAATCGAAGCTCCCATACCCGGCACACGTTATGTCGGGATTGAAGTGCCCTGCGCTGAACGGAAAATCATTACGCTCAGAGATATTTTCGAGAGCGAAGACTTCATGATTTCCCCCGTCAGGCTTCCTATACCGCTGGGGGTTAAGGTTGACGGTAAAATTTCAGTCATAGGACTTGAGGACATGCCCCACATTTTGACAGCAGGCGAAAAAGGTTCAGGCCGAAACATGTTCGTCAACACTTGCATTCTCAGCATGTGTTCACGAAGAAAGCCCGATGAGCTGAGACTGATTCTCATTGATCCACGACACATTGATTTCTCGGTTTACGATGGACTGCCTCACTTGCTGGCCTCTCCTGTTTCGGAAGCTGACTCGGCCGTAAAGGCTCTGACTTGGGCATATGATGAGATGGAGAAGAGGACTTCGGCGTTCGCAGCAGCTAGAGTGAGGAACTTGGCCTCATTCAACCGCAAGCAGAAATTAGGCGGTAAACTTCCCGAAATAGTCATAGTGATTAATGAACTTTCAGACCTTCTCTACGGTTCAGACCCTTCGATTGAGGGAATAATAATGAAGCTGGCACAAAAAGCAGGTTCAGCAGGAATATATATGATACTGTCGGCACAGAGACCTTCGCCCGATGTGTTCACGACAATGATTCGCTCAAACATTCCGGCGAGAGCGGCATTCGCTCTGTCGTCAGAGTCCGAGTCCCGTAACATCATCGCTAATCCTGACGCTGTGAGACTCACGGGCAAGGGCGACATGTTGTTCAAGAACATCAACACAGTACGCTATCAGGCTCCGTTTGTCGGCGAGGAAAAAATTTCCGAGTTCGTTGAATACATGTTCAACAATCTCGAAACGCCCGACATGATGAGGTTTTGAGTTTTGGTCATGTTACAATTAACGAAAACTTTTTGAGGTGAAAAAATTTCTCACATGATGAATAATATTGACCGTGTTCACCTTATGGGCATTGGCGGAGCGGGTATGAGTGCTCTCGCTGTACTGCTTGAAGCTCACGGACTGAAAGTATCGGGCTGCGACCTTCAACAGCCTCATTATGATTTAGGCGGAATACCGTTCGAGTTATCTCACTCAAGCGGACACATAGAGCGTTACAATCCTCAAGCGTTGATATTGAGCAGTGCCGTATCACGTGAAAACCCTGAAGTCCTTCACGCAAAAGAGAAGGGCATCAAGATACTTTCACGTGCTGAGGCTTTGAGCAGTCTATTCAATAAGTCTTACGGAATAGGGATAGCAGGTGCTCACGGCAAGACAACGACAACATCAATGACGGCTCTAATTTTCCTGAAGGCCGGGAAGAATCCCACAATCTATGTCGGAGCGAACGTCCCCGATATTGGCACCAATGCTCTTTACGGTTCAGGCTCTCAATTCATCGCCGAGCTTGACGAGTCAGACGGAACATTTGAGCTTTTCACGCCGAACATCGCCATCATCACGAATGCTGATTGGGATCATGTCGACCACTACCACTCAAGGGAAGAAGTCATCAAGGCATTCACGGATTTTTCAGACGGAAGAAAGTCAGGAGGGACTCTGATTCTCTGTGCTGAAGACGAAGGAGCATCGCAGGTTTTTGACAGATGCAGCAAGACACGGGGCGGTATTGTCCGTTACGGCTGGGGAAAGTCTTGGGACTGGGGAGCTTATGACATCATCAAGACTCACGGCGGCGGAATATCCTGCAAAGTTTCACACAAGGGAAAGGAAATCGGCACCCTTTCTCTTTCAGTCTCAGGCGAACACAACATACTCAACGCACTAGCGGCGATTTCTTCGGCTGACCTCTGCGGAATTTCATTCGATGAATCGTCAGCGATACTCAGGGACTTTCACGGCTCAGAACGAAGAATGCAGGTTAAAGGCACGACAACGGGAAACATTTTGGTGATGGACGATTACGCTCACCACCCTTCGGAGATTCTCGCTACACTCTCAGCGGTTCGAGGAATTTACCCCGAAAGAAGACTCGTAGTACTCTATCAGCCTCACAGATTCACGAGAACGGCCATGTTTGCCGGAAAGATCGCCGAAAATCTCAGTTCAGCCGAAAAAGTTTTTATCCTCCCTGTTTATTCAGCCGGTGAAAAGGAACTCCCTCACAGTTCATCAAATGAAATAGTAGCTCTCAGCAAAGGCAATATTGAAGCGGTAAACTTTGAGAACGTTGAAATGAGACTGAAGGAAGAACTCAAGCCGGGCGATTTGTTTTTGACGATGGGAGCAGGGGACGTTTACAGAATCGGTGAAAAAATTTTGAGTGAGAGTTAGAATCTTTAGAGTATAATGACATAAAATATTTATTGAATGTGTGATGTCTGTGAAGAATTTATTTGCCTCTATTCCACCTTTGAACATAAAACATGATTATCCTCTTGCCGCTTTAACAACACTCGGCACAGGAGGGAGTGCGGAATTTTTCGCACAGCCTGAATCTGTCTCTCAGCTTCAGGAACTTGTGAAGTCAGCGAGGGATATTTCTGTTTACGTACTTGGAGGAGGCAGCAACATCATCATTCCTGACGGCACGATACACGGTCTCGTAATATCAATCCGAAGTCTGAAATCTCTCACGTGGAAAAACAAGAACACAGCCGAAGTTGAAGCAGGTTATTCACTGCCTCTTCTGGTTAAGACTCTCCGTGATAAAGCTCTCGGAGGGCTTGAATTTTCCGCAGGCATTCCGGGCACGCTAGGCGGAGCTGTTTCGGGCAATGCTGGGGCTGGCGGTCATGGTGTCTGCGAGTTTGCCGACGAAGTGAGAGGCGTTGACAGTTCGGGCGGTTTAATCACGTTCAGGCGTGGGGAATTTGATTACGGTTACAGGCACTGCTCACTTTCGGGAGTGATAATAACATCGGCTTTGATGACATTCCGTGATGCTCTTCCTGATGACGGCCAAGTTCTCGCTGATTTCACGGCAAAACGGAAGTCCCAGCCTCTTGAGTTCCGCAGTGCAGGCTGTACATTCAAGAACCCTGAAGGACATTCGGCAGGGAGACTCCTCGATGAATGCGGCTGCAAGAATCTTTCAGTAGGCGATGCTGTTGTGTCCGAAAAACACGCCAACTTCATATTGAACAGGGGACACGCTAAAAGTTCTGATATTATCGGACTTGCGGAACTTTGCGCCGAAAAAGTGTACAAATGCACAGGGATAAAATTAGAACAGGAAATCAAGACGTTAAGCCCGTGCTTTTATGTCTAGCAGCGTGCGTTTTCGTTCATCGAGATTATTTTTTCTGGCACTCCTAGCAGGCTCGCTGATGTATCTGTCAGAGTATAAATACTGGTTTACGATGAAGGATTACCGTGTAGAGGCTCAATCTCAGGTACTTGAGCAGCGTTTTTGGGAGATTTTCCCGATAAGATGCCTGACGTTTTGGCCGTATTTCCTCAAGGACGGCAAGACTGTCGGCGAATTTCTCGAACGTGATATGCCTGTTACTGTTGAAACAAAAATGGAAGGACTTGGGACTTTTAGGACGAAAATACAATGGCTCAGCGCATGGGTAAAAATTGACTGGCAGGGAAAAATCTGGTGTATTTCCCGTGATGGTAGAATGTGGTCATTTGATCTTTTCAAGCGTGCGAGACAAAACGATGATGAGGCCGGTAAACTTATCTGGAGGATTCCTGACGGCGGAGAGTTTCTCAACATTGAGGGTCTGACGGGCGTGTTCAAGTCTCCGATTTCTACAGCACCGATAGCGTCATTCCTCGATGAGTTCAGCGGCTGTGAATGGTTCAGTGCTGCCACTGATATAGCGTGGGAAAGGCGTGCAGGCATGGACTTGTTCACACTGAAATTATCGCATGGAGGCCAGAAATTTGAGCTTTACCTTCAGCGCGAAAAGTACTTAGGTCAAGACGTTGGAGCTATGATAGACTCTCTTTTTTCGATGTTAATCAATGAGGGCGGAAATCATATAATTGACGCAACGTATGAGGGGAAAATTTTGCTTCGTAGGTTATAATACTTGAACTTATAGACAGAAGAAGGGAACGTTAAAACAAATGCCGGGAAGAACTGACAATCTCTTAGTGGGATTAAGTATGGGTACTGCAAAGGTTACAATGATAGTAGCGGAGAGAGACCGCAATTTTCCAGATTCGATTCGTGTAATAGGTTTTGGTAATGCACAGTCGCGCGGAATCTCAAAGGGTATAATCGTGAGCCTTCAAGATGCCCGGCTGTCAGTTGAGAAGGCATTTAGAGAAGCCCAGAGCATAACGGGAATTTCAGCGAACAGACTCCGAAGTGTCATAGTAGCTTTTGACGCAATGGACGTTCAAAGCGAGTCGACTCACGGAATGGTAACGCTCGGAGGAAGGGACTCGAAGTCAGTTGAAGAGTCAGACCTAAACCGAGTGATAAGCCGAGCGATGGATAATTCAGTTTTAGCGACCGCTTCCCGTAACAACATGTACTCAATTCACGTTATCCCGACAAGTTACGAGCTTGACGGACGGCCGATTGACGAGCCTTTGAACATGAACGGGAGCCAGCTTGATATATGGATGCAGACAGTAGCAGTTCCTATGACATACGCACAGAACGTTGTGAACTGTGTACAGACGGCAGGGCTTGAGGTTCGGGGACTTGTTCTGAAGCCTCTTGCTTCGTCATTGGGAGCGGTCTACGAGGAAGAGAAGCGAGCAGGCTGTATATCCGTCTGCATCGGTGCAGGCACGACAGGAATTGTGCTTTACAGGAACGGCCGTGCTTTTCGTGTCATGAGCATACCGATCGGAGGCGACCACATAAGGAGCGATTTGGCCTCGCTTCTTCGTATGTCGCTGGGCGAAGCTGAACACCTGAAAAAGAGAATTTTCACGGTCAGCGAGGACGATTTACGGCGTGAGGGCGTTGATGTTGAATTGGCGTACCAGACTGTTTTCGCAAGGCTTGAGGAACTTTTCGGCGACCAGATAAGGACGGCACTTGCTGAGTGTACGCCGCAGAATTTCCCAAGCGGAATAATTCTCTCAGGAGGAGTTTCAGAGACACCGGGAATAGAATTGATGCTTCAGGACATTGTGCAGATGCCTGTACGGAAAGTTACTGCGCCGGTTTACTTAATGCCGCCCGGGTTGGACAATGCCGCTTATGTCAGTTCAGCAGGAATATTGAAGTATCATGTTGAGATTGAGAGAGATCCGTATTCGTTCATGGACTCAGGGCAGGAGCTTCCCGGACTTTCAGATCGAGGGCGTTCTTCGGAGTCGGGTACACGTGGCGAAGAGATTGACGACACCGGCGATGATTACCCTTATAGCGATGAAGAAGACGAAGATGATAACCCGTATGAGGAAGGGCGAGCGAAACGAGAGAATTTCGGCCAAGTGATGCGCAAAGTAGCAGACAGGATAAAACATCTCTTTTAGCCGCGAACTTGTCATGCTGAAAAAAATAAAATACAATTCATGAGCGGAGGAGGAGACAAAGCCAAAATGAATGAAAATTTGTTCAAAGTAGCTGACAGCAATATACGTCAGAATGAGAAGATAGTAGTCTTCGGAGTAGGCGGAGGCGGCGGAAACGCTCTAAATCACATAATCGAGTCAAACGTTCAAGGAGTCGACTTCGTAGCGGCCAACACAGATGCGAGGGCTCTTGATATGAATATGGCTCCCAACAAGATAATACTCGGCGAGACACTCACTCGCGGACTTGGTGCCGGAGCGAATCCCCAAGTAGGAACTAACGCAGCGAAAGAAAGCATTGACCGCATAAAAGAATACATCACCGGAGCGGATATGCTTTTCGTTACCGCCGGAATGGGCGGCGGAACAGGCACAGGAGCGGCTCCCGTCATCGCTGAAGCGGCGAGGGACATGGGAGTTCTTGTTGTCGGAGTCGTAACAAAACCCTTCGGCTTCGAGATGTCGAAGAGAATGCGAACAGCCGAAGAGGGAATCGAACACCTAAAGAAAAACGTTGACGCATTGCTTGTTGTCGAGAATGATAAATTGTTGCAGATGGACAACGGCGTAAAGATGAAGATCGTTGATGCTTACAAGAAAGTTGATGAAGTATTGCGTCAGGCAGTTCAGGGAGTTACGGACTTGATCACTAAATCAGGTTTTGTGAATCTTGATTTTGCCGACATTAAAGCGATTCTCACAGGCGCAGGAATGGCGATAATGGGAATGGGCGAGGGCGAAGGCGAAGACCGTGCGAAGAAAGCAGCGGAGAACGCAATAAAATCCCCGTTAATGACCGTCCCAGTAACAGGCGCAAAAGGTATCCTCCTCAACGTTACAACAGGAACAGAAATATCACTCGGTGAAATGGCTGATGCTGCTCAAATCATTGAGGCCACCGCAGATCCTGACGCTCAAGTTATTTGGGGACACGTCATTGATGAGACTCTTGGCGAGAAAGTTCACGTTACTTTGATTGCCACTTTCCCTGAGAATGCTCCCATTGCCACCGTCAGATCTCAAACCACTCAGAAGCCTCCAGTGCCTCCGACAGCACCGGGAACGAGAATCCCTACAGTTCGTCCACAGCCTCAACCGCCGATGATGAATCCTATGCCTCAGCCTCAGCAGTCGAGACCGACTCTCTATGACATCTACAAAAAGCGGAACGGCGTAAGACCGCAGCAGGGAGAATTTGAGGAAGCGAGTTTGACACAGCCTAGCGCAAACGAACAAGTCCCTTTCCAGGGAGCTCCGAGGAGATTCTATGACCAGCCAGCAATCTACAGAAAGAACAGAAAAGACTGATACTCGCAGACGTTCGGCAGTCCGCAGAGGTCTCAAGAAGAGGGGAGTGCTTCCCTCTTTTGGCGATATTGTGCTGCCTGTAGTGAGTATTCTTGCTGTCGGGCTTCTTGTTCTTGCTGGAAGACAGTTTTTCATCAACGGCATCAAAACATCTCCGGGCGTAACGTCGACAAGAGCTTACGCCGACTCGCCTGCTATCATGGCCGAACTTGAGCAAGCCGAAAAAGCCGAGAAAGATTCACCGTCAACAGAAAAATCACAGGCTGTCTCGATTCCTGTTGTTGAGGAAGTGAAGGTCTCACCCCCTGTCGAAGAGGTGAAGAAGCCTGTCGTTGTTCAACAGCCAAAGCCAGCCGCGCCGAAACCGACTCCGCCTAAGCCAGCTCCAGCCAAACCGGCTCAGGCCAAGCCAGCTCCGGCAAAACGGACAGTCTCACAGCCTCAAGCAAAAGCCTCATCGCTTCCGATGGACAAGCAGTGGCGTGTTCAAATCGGAGCGTACACGAGTAAATCAGGCGCGGAGGAAGCAGCCAAGAAACTTCGTAAAGCAGGCTACAAGGCTGAAGTCTATAGGAATCCGTCATCAAAGCACGTTAAAGTATGGGTTGCAGGCGGAGCAAGCAAGGCTCAGGCTCAAAAGGTTGTTGAGGCGATGAAGAAAATGGGCTATAAGTCTAGTTTCGCATTTCCTCCGGCAAAATAAACAGTCAAAATCAAAGGGGGCAGGGATAAATTGACCTGCTCTATTTTTTTTGGAGAGTGAGAGAATGGACAGCTTTGAAACTTTGGAGGATATATTATATTCACACAGCAATAACAAAATTATTCCCGGCCTCGCAAGAATTTTACGACTCCTTAACCGCATGAATAACCCTCAAAACTCTTTCAAGTCAGTTCACATCGTAGGCACTAACGGCAAAGGCTCAACAGGAGCGATGATTTCTTCAGTGCTTACGGCTTCGGGTTACAAGACAGGTTTTTATTCAAGCCCTCATCTTGAAAGCCCTGCCGAAAGATTATTGATTGACGGGAAGGAGCTTTCAGTCGACAAATGGATTAAAGCCGTAAATTTCGCCGTGAAAAATAGCCCCGGCGGTAATTATGTGCCGTCTTACTTTGAACTTTTGACGGCCGGAGCGTTTCAGCTAGCGAAAAACGAAAAGATTGAAGCTGGAGTCATTGAGGCAGGTTTGGGAGGAAAACTCGATGCCACTAACACTATGAATGATACTGTATGTTCTGTGATTGCTTCGATTTCTTTCGACCACATGGAATATTTAGGTAACACACTGGAGAGCATCGCTGGCGAGAAATTCGCAGTGGTCAAAAAAAATGTGCCTGCTGTATTTTCGGGAGTCGATTCCTCATTGATACCTCTGTTCATTAAGACATGCGAGGAAAAGGGAGCTGTTCCTTTCGTAGTGAGTGAACAGACAAGAGTCGAGAACGTTGAAGTTACTGACGAGGGAAGCACATTTGATTTTGTTTCGCCGGGACTGCGCCTCAAAGGCGTGAGACTCAACTTAATCGGAAAGTATCAGATCAATAACGCAAGGTTAGCATTGTCGGCAATATCTTTCCTTCGTGAGGCTTTCCCGAAAATTACGCCCGACTCAATCCTTGAGGGAATGTCAAAAGCAAAGTGGCCGGGAAGACTCGAAATCATTTCCCGTGATCCTTTAATCATTCTTGACGGCGGACATAATCCTGACGGTATCAGGAAACTTTTTGAGAGTATCGGTGAACTTTGGCCGAATAAAAAATTTTCGATCGTCTACGCTGCCATGCGTGATAAACATTACAGTGGCTGCTTCAAGATGATAAGTAAGACGCTGAATTTCAAGCCCAAGCCCAGACTGTATGTTACGAGCGTTCCGGGAATGAAAAGAAGCGAAACGTCCGAAAGGTTGCAGGCGGTTGCTAATATTTATAGGTGGAGCGATTACCCCGTAGACTGCGAGACCCCTGAAAAAGCTATCGAAAGAGCTCTCAACGGAAATGACAGCGTTATAATCTGCGGAAGCCTCTATCTTGTCGGTTACATCAAGCGTGCCATGAACAATAAAAGCAGCCTGTACCGTTTGATGCAGTTTGAATTTATCAGACTTTGCGAACAAGGTTCACGCAGTGAAATCGAAGAGGCAATAGCCGCAGGAGTCGACATCGACAAACACTCACGCATTCACGGAGATTTCATGAACGCTATATTTGCTGCCACGCTCAAGGGGAATAAAGAGGCCGTGAAAGTTCTGCTTGAACACGGCGCAGATGTCTGCGATGCGTTCCATTTTGCGGTCTGGAAAAATCAGAAGAAACCGATGAAATTTTTAGTCGAATGCGGAGCTGATATAAACCGATTAGGGCGTTACGGTAGTTCCCCGTTGTTTTACGCTGTAGAATATAATAAACCGAGATGTGTCAAATGGCTGATCGAACTGGGTGCTGACGTGAATTTGAAGTTATCGTCAGGCCAGACCGTATTGACCCATATGGCAGAAAAGTACACATCGAAGAAGTGGTACAGATCAGAACTGAATCCCGAAATTTATTCAATACTGATAGAGGCTGGAGCAGATTATAGCGATGCAGTGCTTATGGCGTTGAATGCCGGAGATATTTCCTTCCTGAAACTCTTGATCGAATGCGGTGCAGACCTTAACAGCGAACAATGGTTCAAGGACAAACATAAGCCTTTAATCACCGCGCTTTTTGCTGGAATGAACAAGATCAACCGTAATATGATTCGCTTTCTTGCCGAAAATGGCGCAGATGTCAACGAAACTTTTGAGTTTGGCGAAATCATATTAAGTCCTTTGAGTTTTTCTGCCATGCTCAACATGCTCGACATAGTGAAAATACTTTTGGCGAATGGTGCTGACCCAAATTACATAGACTCAACCGGGCGAACTTCACTTTATTACTCCATTTTAGTAGGCACAGAAATGGTGAAGACTCTGCTCGCAAATGGTGCTGACCCTAATTTGAGCGATTTTGACGAAAGAACTCCGCTGATGGTTGCCGCTATAGACATGGGAAACGAGCCTGAGATCATCAAAACGTTGATTGACTACGGAGCAAATATCAACGCTCAGGATAAAGACGGAGTAACCGCGCTCGAATGGGCGATTGTTGCAAGAGACAGAACGCCGGGATTCTTCCTTTCAGGATTGATTCGTACTGGAATGCTCGGAACTGAGTACGGAAAAATTTGCTTTTGGCTCATAGCTCTGTTCGTTTTCATGAAGAGGTCAGCACAGATTGAAGCGGTCAAGATTCTTGTCGAAAGAGGAGCCGACATACGCCTGAAAGACAAAAAGGGAATGGACCCCGTTCAACATGCTATTGTGAGCGGCGACAATGAAATACTTGATATACTCTTGGGAGCAGAAATGGAGGAGCTGAATGTTTAAGAGACTGTTAGCTAAATGGCTGAAGCCTGCGAAACTCGGAGAATTTGACTTAATCATTGAGCCGGAAAAAACAACATCGGATTTTCTCTACGAGCTGATAAAATTCCGTGAACTTTTTGTGTTTATGGCACTGCGCGATATTCTCGTCAGGTACAAACAAACAGTCATCGGCGTTGCGTGGAGCGTCATACGTCCTTTGTTGAGCATGATAATATTCACGGTGATATTCGGAAGGGTCGCTAAACTTCCCAGCGAAGGCGGCGTACCGTACCCGATAATGGTTTTCTCGGCATTGCTTCCGTGGCAGTACTTCGCAAACTCCATGCAGTCAGCTTCAGAAGCGTTGCTCAGAATGGCTCCGTTGATCAGCAAAGTATATTTCCCAAGAATCATTCTGCCGACATCAGCCGTGTTAGTCAGTGCTGTTGACTTCGTGATTTCCTTCGTGCTTCTCTGTTTACTGATGCTAATATATGGCTTCGTCCCGTCCCCGATGATGGTATTCATGCCAGTGTTCTTCATGATTGCGACAATAACGGCGTTGGGCATCGGCTATTTTGTCTCGTCTGTCGGCGTAAAGTACAGAGACTTTCGGCACGTCATGCCCTTCATCGTTCAGTTCGGACTCTACGTCTCGCCCGTAGGCTTCTCAAGTTCGATAATCCCGGAAAGATGGAGGCTTCTCTACAGTCTTAACCCTATGGTCGGAGTAATTGACGGCTTCAGATGGTGCATTCAGGGAACGTCATCATCGCTTTACGTTCCCGGCCTGATAATATCTCTGATAATGTCATCGCTTGTGTTCTGTTACGGTCTAAAATATTTCAGGAAGACAGAGCGGACATTCGCCGATTTCATTTAGAGGAGGCGTTACGGAATGTTAGCGGTAAAAATCGACAACTTAGGCAAACGTTACCTCATATCACACAGAGGCAATGACAGGCTCTATGAAGTAATCAGCGATTTGACATCAAGAGCAGTACGGAGAATCAGACACCCATTCGCTGAACGTTCGAGGCCGAAGAACGCTGAAGAGTTTTGGGCGTTGAGGGGCGTAACGTTCAACGTTGAAAGGGGCGAAAGAGTCGGCATAGTCGGCCACAATGGAGCAGGCAAATCAACACTCCTCAAAGTCTTATCACGCATCACAGACCCGACCGAAGGCAGAATATCAATCAAGGGAAGATCCGCCAGCCTTCTCGAAGTAGGAACAGGATTTCATCAAGATCTTTCAGGGCGTGAAAATATTTTCATGAACGCCGCGATTTTGGGAATGAGGGCGCATGAGATACGCAGGAATTTTGACGCAATCGTTGATTTCGCAGGTGTCGAAAAATTTTTGGACACTCCCGTTAAACGTTACTCATCAGGAATGTATGTCAGGCTCGCCTTCGCTATTGCCGCTCATCTCAATTCGGAAATTCTCATCGTTGATGAAGTTCTCGCTGTCGGGGACATGAATTTTCAGAAAAAGTGTCTCGGAAAAATGAACGAAATCAGCAGGGGCGAAGGGCGAACGATACTTTTCGTCAGCCACAACATGAGCGCAGTTCTTCAGCTCTGTGAAAGGGTAATATGCCTAGACGGAGGAAAAATGATTCTTGATACTCATGACGTTGGCGAGGGCGTTCAAAAATATATGAGCATGTCCCAGTTACAGACAACGCAGGCTGAATGGCGCAACCCCGGCGGTATGTTTGAGAATGAACGCTTCACGCCTCTCCGCTTCGGTGTCTACAACGCTGACGGCGAGGTCAATTTAGCGTCAGTAACACAAGATGATGAACTGTTCGTTGAGATTGAAGGCATCGTCAAAAAGCCTGAAAGCGGACTCGGAGTCGGTTACTCTCTTTACGCTCAGGACGGCGGGATTCTTTACAGGACTTATCACGCTGACCAGACCGATACGCCTGACGCACTGCCGACGCTTGAGGGCCATGTAACGCTGAAGGGGAGAATCCCTCTTGAGGTTCTGAACACTGGACAGATGAGACTCGATTTGTCGGTAACAGCGAATAATTCCGACTGGATAATTGCTCCCGAACACCGTGAGAACCCGTCAGTGTCATTCACTCTTGAGCCTCATTTCGACAGCACATCGCCTTACAGAACAACGAAGAAGCCCGGCCCCATGATGATAAACAGCAAGTGGACGCTCGAATAAAAAAAGAGCCGCAAGCCGTTAAGCCTGTGGCTCTAATTTTTTTACCGTTTACATTGCTGCTGCTGCTATTCCGAGTATTACAGCAAGGAAGCCGAGCAATGTCTGTCTCCTGTAAGCCGTAAGAAGTCCGAGAACTACAGCAAGTGTCGCAAACAGAGTCCTATACGCGAAAAATGCCGTCATTCCCATTGCTACAGCGATGAGTCCCATGACGATGTACTGAATCTTAGCGACAAAAATTTTCTGCTGTGATGATAATAATCTGTCGCTCGGTGTTCCGTACTTCTCATCGTAATCTCTGACGATCCTCTTCAATGTTACCGACAGAATCAGCAGGCCGATCAAGTTCGGAAGTGCCATCAGTCCGTTCAGAGTGTCCGAGATGTCCCAGATGTTATTCAGGAACTGATTGCCCTCTGAGCCGACAAACTGCGCTCCGGCTGCACCGATGAGAATCATTGCGATCCATAACACTTTCATCAATGGCTTGCACCATATGCCGAAAAGGTATGTTACAGCCGTTTCAGCGTACCAGTACCAGCCGAGTATCGTTGTGAAAGCGAACAGTAACAGGCCGATTGACAGAACATATTTTCCGGGTGCGCCGAGAGCATTCTCGAATGCCTGAAGCGTCAACTGTGCGCCGGTGAGGTCAGGCGAGTTCGTCAGAGTTCCAGTTACCATGACAACAAGAGCCGTCATCGTGCAGATAACGATCGTGTCCATGAAGACCTCGAAAATTCCGTAGAAACCCTGCTGTACCGGGTGTTCAACGTTAGCCGTAGCGTGTACCATAGGCGCGGAACCCATACCGGCTTCATTGCTGAATACGCCTCTCGCTATTCCTCGCTGTACCGCCTCTTTCACTCCCCAGCCTGCCAAAGCTCCGGGCAATGTCTCCAAAGGATCATGGAAGGCAAGATGCACAGCGTTCGAGATGACATCAGGAAGCATTGAAGCGTTCATGATGAGAACGTAGGCAGCTCCGCCGATGTAGAATATCGCCATGAACGGCACTATCAATGTTGTTACCCTTGAGAGGCTCTTCAGTCCTCCGATAATGACGAGGGCGACAAGTACGGCCATCGCAATACCGCTGTAGAGGTGATCAATTCCCCAGCCCATCGACATTGCTTCGGCTGCCGAGTTTGCCTGAGTGGCTGCACCGATTCCGAATGACGCTAAGAAAGCGAACAGTGCGAAGAGAATCGCAAGGACTTTTCCGAGAAACGCTCCGACTCCTGAACCTAATGCTTCTCCTGCTCCCTTTTCGAGAATGTACATCGTACCCCCGCGCCAGTCGCCGTGAGCGTCCTTTTGACGGTAATGAACCGCCAGCGTAACTTCGGCGAACTTCGTACACATTCCGAACACTGCCGAAATCAACATCCACACTAACGCGCCCGGTCCGCCCAAGTGCAACGCCGTAGCGACTCCGGCAACGTTACCTGTTCCGACTGTAGCGGCCATTGCCGTTGCCATTGCGGCGAATGATGATATTGCTTTGTCCTCGCTTGAATTTTTCCTGAAGCTGAAGACTTCCGACATCGCGTCAAAGAAATATCTGAACTGAGGCATACCGAGAAGAAGTGTCAGATAAACGCCAGTACCGACCAGCAATATTAAAACGGGCGCACCCCAGACGAAGCTGTTGACGATCCCGTTGTAATACATGATTGTATCCATTATGCTGCTCATGTAATACACGCTCCTAAAACGTAAAAATTTTCGTTCAATTATACACTATTTACGGACACATGCCCCTATCACACAGCAAATCACCGAGACGCTCATAGCGGTAACAAGAGGTTCAACAGGAATCCCGATGAGGCTCCCGATTATCGCAAGAGTCGGACTCAATATCACTGAGGCAATCACGGCGGAAGGTCTGACCTTCCCTGCGAAGTACAAAGCGCACAGCAACGGCATGAATACCACTGAGGCACGGAGAGTCATAGACAGAAAGCCTAAATCGTTAATTGCGTTTATCGGCATTAAGTTTGAGACAGTTACGGCAATCACGAGTGTTACGACAACAACAAGACGAGAGAAAAATAATTTGTGTCTCCTCACGAACGATGAAGCCGAAAAAATATCTTCCGTAACAATCGCTGAGATACCAAGCAAGAGTCCTGAACTTCCGCTGATTATCGTGATGAGCAATGTACCGAGTACTATTCCCGAAAACACAGGCGGAACATGATTCATTACGAATGACGGGAAAACCTGAATCGTTGACGCTATCACGGGCATGTCAGGAACTTTAAGCCCTGCCGAAATCATAGCGTTGACTTCTGCTACTGTAACATAATTAGCACGCATGAATAAGCCGATGAAGACTCCGGCAAGCCCGGCAGGAGGCACTAAAATTCCGGCCCAGTACAAACTCTTTCGGGCTTCACGTTCGCCTCTTGCGCTGAGAATGTATTGCATGTAGGTTTGTGTCGACAGTATTCCGAGTATCAGAGAGACACATGAGCCTAAATCTTTCAACGCTCCTCTTGCCGTCAATGAGAGATAGCGTGATGTGAAGTCGGAATGTGTGAAAATCTCTCTGATTGTTCCGATTGATGAAGTGAGAAGAGTCGACTCAGCGTTTGTGAAGACAGCTCCGCCCGATTTCATCACTACGACAACGAGACATGAAGTGAGAGACACAGTGAGCAATATTACCTTGACGATACCGCCCATTCCTGCGCCCCATGTACCGCCCATCACGATGTACAGGCACATGAACAACACCGTCAACGCTGACGAGACCGCCGGAGTCATTGACGGGTAAAGCACAGGAATGAATCCGATGCAGGCCGTAACCTGTGCTAGAACGCTGACGAATGTACCAGTCGTACAGAGAATGCCCCCTGATTTTTCGGCGAATGTCCCGTATTCCCTCGCTATTATCTGGAACTGTGTAGTACAGCCTGAACGCCTCAATCTGTCCGAGAATGTCAAGCCCAAGATGATACAGCCTAATCCCGTTCCGAGAGTGAACCATATCGCCGACACTCCGAAGTTGAACGCAAGCTGTGCCGTTCCGAGAGTGCATTGTGAGCCGAGAAGAGTCCCGACTAACGCTCCCGTTGTCAGCCACGATGAAGCACGACCGCCCCCCGTCAAAAAGTCTGAAGCTCCGTGAACTTTTCGGCCTGCTAGGACTCCTGCTGCTGACACGATGATGATTACGAATATTATTCCTGCTTCTGTCATTGTGAAATTCCGTTAATTCCTTAGACTGTGAATCGGTGCCGGTATTCTTCCGCCTCTTGCGATAAATTCGGCACTTCCTGCACTGTTCACCCTCATCACCGGCGCGCTCCCTAAAAGCCCTCCGAACTCTACGGAATCGCCGACGTTCTTATTTGGAGCAGGAATTATTCTGAC